>DUIO01000300.1 GCA_013330315.1 Methanosarcina sp.
AGTAATGCAAGAGCATCTATCAACCTGTAGGATGCTGCGTACCACCCAACTACACTGTCCCCATCCATTACCGAGAGCATTACCATATCTATTTTAAAATAAATTAGGACAAAAACCGTATTCAACCAGAACGGAGCTGACTCCGAAATGATTTGCTTCCAAAAAGCATAATCGATTTTAAAAACCGGGATTGTGAATTTCCTTAGACAAACCAGGAGACTGTATCCAAGAATAATTGTGTTAACAATGAGGTAGATGAATGAAAAGTAAATTAAATCAAGTTTCTGTTCGACCGCGAAAAAAATACTAATTAGCATTAGCGTACTATTCAGAATTAGCCCCAGAGATTGAAACTCAAATCTCTCAAACGCCTGAAAAACAGAGTAAAATACATAAGTAAAATTTGTTGCAATATTATACAGGGTAATTATATATATTATTTGTATTGTTGGTTCGGAATAATCAAGGATATTTATTGCAATTACCGCAACTCCAAAATTAACTATAGATAACAGGATCTTTATTAAAAGAACACTTCCAAGGTATTTGGGCGCCTGGAGCAAATTGCGTGATACCTCTCTTATCATTAGTGAAGTTAATCCAAGGTCACCTATAAGTCCGAGAATTGAGGCAAAAGAAATTGCAAAACTCAATACTCCTAAATCCGCAGCACCAAGATACCTTGCCATATAAACAAAGTAAAAAAAGCCAAAAACTATGCTTGTTACCTGACCTAAAAGTAAGAATAAACTGTTTTTAGCTATTTTTTTCACTGTAGTCAATAGGTTTTACTCCAGATTTTTATTTTTACTATTTTTCTGAATAAGTAACCCCGCTCTCAATAAACTTTCAAAGGTGCCTGCGTCACTCCAGAAACCATCCAGAATCCGGTATTCCATAGTTCTGTCATTAACAAAATAATTATTCACATCAGTGATCTCAAGTTCTCCTCGTGCAGAAGGCTTCAGAGTTTTAATAACCTTAAATACATTATTGCTATAAATATAGAGTCCTGTGACTGCAAAATTACTTTTAGGCTCCCGAGGTTTTTCTTCAATCCCAATTACCTTATTACCTTCCAGTTCTGCAACTCCAAACCTGCAGGCATCCGAAACTTCCTTTAAAAAGATTTTGGCACCGCCTTTAAAGTTTGATACATCCCCTCTAATACTGTCCTGGAAAATATTGTCTCCAAGGATTACAACCACATCATCCTCATCAGCAAAATTCTCCGCAAGGCCCAATGCCTGTGCAATTCCTCCGGCTTCCTCCTGAATTTCATATGTGAACTTAACTCCGAGATCCGCCCCTGACCCCAGAAGCTCAAGAAAATGCCCGGCATGACCTCTCCCTGATACGATCATTATCTCTTTAATTCCTGCGTCGATAAGAGTCTGAATAGGATAAAATATCATCGGTTTATCATAAACTGGTAAAAGATGTTTATTTGTAACTTTAGTAAGAGGATAGAGCCTGCTGCCCGTGCCGCCTGCAAGTATTATGCCTTTCATGGATTTCTCTCCTTCATATAATCATTGAGTGCTGCTTTCCAGTGCCTCAGGGGTTCGGTTTTAGTATTCACAAGGATGGAGTATTTTGGACGTTTTGCTTTCCTTGGAAATTCTTCACTTGTACACGGGACGACATTATCTATAATAGCAGATGCAAACTCGTACCAGGAACATATACCTTCGTTTGTTAAATGATAAATCCCGGGTTCAAGTTCAATAATATCTGCAGTCTTATTTGCAAGATCTACGGTATAGGTGGGTTTCCCAAACTGGTCATTCACCACTTTAACTTTATCCATTTGNNCACTTCATTTGTTAAATGGTAAATTCCGGGATCAAATTCAATAATATTCATAACCCTGTTTGCCAGATCTACCGTGTAGGTGGGCTTCCCGAACTGGTCGTTTACTACCTTAACTTTATCCATTTGAGAAGATAGTTTGAGCATTGTCTCTACAAAATTTCGCCCATGGATGCCAAAAAGCCAGGAAATTCTGATTATCCTGTAATTATCCATGTTTTCTACTACTTTCTGTTCTCCAAGAAGCTTTGACTGACCGTATGCGTTAAGAGGGTTCGGAATGTCAGTTTCGACATATTCTTTTTTACAGCCATCAAATACATAATCGGTACTGAAATGTACGAGTACTGCCCCTATCTTATTGCATGCTTCGGCAATATTCCCGGGTCCGTGTCCGTTAACCTGAAATGCAAGTTCCCTGTTATCCTCACAACCGTCGACATCGGTATAAGCAGCCGCATTTATTACGATACCAGGTTTTATTTCATGAATAGATTCCAGGACCTGTTTTTGATCTGTGATATCAATTTCTCTGTGGGTTAGTTTGACAGCATCGGGAAAAGCTTTGCATAGATCAGACCCGAGCATTCCGTTAGAACCTATAATCAGTGTTTTAATGGTTCCCACCACCATCGATTTTCAACATACCATCTGACTGTCTGCTCAAGGGCAGTATCAAAATTATATTGGGGTTTCCAGCCCATTTTCTCCAGCTTACTGCCGTCAAGTGAGTAACGAAAATCGTGACCTTTTCGATCCTCAACGTACTCGATTGAAGATTCGTCTTTACCAAGCATTTTCAGGAGCCGATGAGTAATATCCAGATTTGTAAGTTCATTTCCACCATCGATATTATAGATTTCTCCGCTCCTTCCATTGTGAAGGACAAAATCTACTGCAGAACAGTGGTCTTCAACGTAGATCCAGTCCCGGATGTTCAGGCCTGTACCGTACACTGGAACTTTCTTTCCGTCCATTAACCTGCTGATGAAAAAAGGAATCAGTTTTTCAGGATACTGGTAAGGACCAAAGTTGTTTGTACATCTCGTAATGCATACAGGCAGTCCGTAGGTCGTATGGTAGGACATTGCAAGGAGATCCGAACCTGCTTTGCTTGAGGAATAAGGGCTTGAAGGATTAAGATTATCTTTTTCAGTAAAAGATCCTTCTTTTATACTGCCGTATACCTCATCAGTTGAAACGTGGATAAATTTTTTGATATCGCTTGCAAGCGCACTCTGGAGAAGAGTGTTTGTACCAAGTAAGTTTGTCCTCACAAAAACCGATCCATCTTCAATTGAACGGTCAACATGGCTTTCGGCTGCAAAATGAACCACTTGGTCCACTTTTTTCATTACTTCATTTACAATGACAGGATCACAGATATCTCCTTTAACAAAAGAATAATTCGAATTATTCTCAATATCTCTGAGGCTAGCTGGATTCCCGGCATATGTCAGTTTGTCAAGATTTATAATCCGATAATGCGGATATTTTTTCAGCATATAACGGATGAAATTGCTGCCTATAAACCCGCAGCCCCCTGTTACCAGCAGTTTCGTTCAGGTCACCTCTGCAAATAATACATTACAATAATATACAGACTGTTTTAAAACATAAAAATTGTGCATTAAAAGTTCATCTTGGCTTCTTCAAATTTGGGAAGCAGTCCGTCTTTAGGAGAGACTTTTATATATTCATCCATTATTTTCCAGTCGATATTTAACAAAGGGTCGTTATAAACGATTCCTGCTTCGGCTTCAGGATGATAATATTCATCACATTTATATGCAAAGACTGCGGTCTCGCTCAGTACGGAAAAACCGTGGGCAAAACCTTTTGGAATAAGAAACTGTCTCCTATTCTCACCTGATAATTCAACTCCAACCCAGTTCCCGAAAGTGGAAGAGTTCTTCCTGAGATCTACAGCAACATCATACACTTTCCCCTGTAAAACCCTTACGAGTTTTGCCTGACTGAAAGGTGCAAGCTGATAATGCAGCCCGCGAATCACTCCATAGGAGGAACTGGACTCATTATCCTGAACAAAAGTATATGCACTTCCAGTAAGAGAGTCCAGCTTCATTTTATTGTAACTCTCAAAGAAGTAACCCCTATCGTCCCCAAAAACATCTGGTTCGAGTATAAAGAGATCGTTTATCTCAGTATCTATCACCTTCATGCCTTTTTCTCAACTCCTCCCGTACACGTCATCAAACCTGACAATATCGCCTTCATCCACGAGCTCCCCTAACTGTACCTCAATAATCTCAAGAGGGACTTTTCCGGGATTAGATAGCCTGTGCTTTTGTCCGGCTCTGATAAATGTGCTTTCCCCAGGTCTCAGGAAGAACTGCTTCCCATCTACCTCCACACACGCCATGCCCTTCACAACAACCCAGTGTTCGCTCCTGTGATAATGCAACTGAAGGCTCAATTTGTGATCCGAAAGTACGGTAATATTTTTTATTTTATGTCCAGGAGATGCATCAAGCAACGTATATGAGCCCCAGGGTCTGTAGACAGTTTGCCCGACAAATGCCCTTTCGTCTTTCCTGACCTTAAGATCCGAGACTATATCCTTTACTTTCTGACTGCTGGACTTGGGGCATATCAACAGGGCGTCGCTCGTATCAACAATTACCATGTCCTTAACATCAATAAGAGAAACGATTTTGCCGCACTTCGAATATACAAGGTTTCCATCGGAGTTAAGCAGCATAGGATCGCATTCATGAATCACGTTTCCTACAGAATCTTTTTCGAGCTCATCATAAATTGCGGCAAAATTCCCAAGGTCACTCCATTTCTGGTTCAGCTTTACAACCGCAACTTTGTCTGATTTCTCCATTATGCCATAGTCAATGGAGATTTTATCCACACAGGCATAAATCTCATCAATGCTTCCTCCTTTTTCAAAACAGGCAGATATAGAAGGCACATATTTTTTGACTTCTTCAAAAAAAAGACGCGTCTCAAAAAGGAATATTCCGCTGTTCCAGAGGCAACCTTCTTCGATATATTTTTGTGCTGTTTCAAAATCTGGTTTTTCTCTGAATTCCGAAACCCTATAGCCGGGCTCACAGGCTTCTGCGGCTTTAATATAACCGTATCCCGTATGCGGGAATGTAGGGACAACCCCAAAAGTAACCAGATAATCCGAAGCCAGTTTTTCAGCTGAAGAAATAGTTGCCATTGCAGCCCTGTCAAGTACATGATCAGAAGAAAATATCCCTACAACTGAATTCCCGAATTTCTTTTCAATTTCTTTCATTCCAAAGAAAATCGCAGGAAGTGTGTTCTTGCCTTCAGGCTCGATCAGAACATTTTCAGGAGGAATTGAGGATCCCAACTCTTTGATCTGTCCAATCACGAAAAATTTCTGGGCTTCATTAGTTACGACAAAAATCTCAGAAATATCCGAAACCTCAAGACATCGGAGAATAGTCTCCTGAAAAAGTGATGTCTCCCCAAATTTTAAAAACTGTTTGGGATACATTTCCCGGCTAAGAGGCCAGAGTCTAGTCCCTGAGCCACCTGCAAGAATTATCGACTTAATCCTGTCATCTCCTTTAGGTGTTGTAAAATAATTCAATGTAAGTATAACCCACTCTACATTAATATATAGATTGTTTTGAAGTAACGAAATTTTTGAAAATAACTACCCGGAATAAACGAATTAACAGATGCATACCCCAATCAGACGCAAATACCCCGATCAATAAGTGTATTTGAAAACTGACTTTCCAAGCAATATATAAAAAAGCTTTTAAATAAACTTTTCCCGGGGGCTGTTCAAATAGAATAATATGAATTTTAAAAATTATGAATTAAAAAATATGAAATAAAGTAGTATCAATTAAAAAAGTAATTAAAAAAGAAATTAAAAAAAGAAATTAAAAAAAGAAATTAAAAAAAGTAATTAAAAAAGTTGAATTTAAAAACTTTCTGAACTTATTGAGTCTTACTGGATATTATTGAACCTGGATATTATTGAATCTTGTTGAGTCTTATCGGATATTATTGAATCTTATCGAGTCTTACTGGACCTCATTGAATATATTTGCAATTTTGAAGTGAACCGTTTTATACTCATGCTTTTACTTTTTATTTAATTTATTTTTCTTTCTGGTTAACATATGTCGTATCATTTGCAGATTTACCTTTCATTTTTTCCAGAATCATCCTTTCCCCATCCTATTACTCTTTTTACAATAAATACCGCAAGAAGAATTACAAATAAACCAAAACCAAAAAGAGTGACAGTAATAGGGTTCTCCCTGCCCTGAAAAACCTGAGGGCGCCGAATAAGAGGCATATAATCAATGTTGCCTTCTCCCAGATCATATGATGTGTCGCAGAGACCATTGTCGTCCAGATCTTCAATAATACACAGGGCAGTACTTTCAGGGCCTGTCCAGTAGTTTCCGCCGATGTACGGCCCCCCTACAATATTTATTCCCCTTTTCATAGTCATATTCCATGAATTTTCCAGGTTGGTTCCTTCATAACCAACATTTTCAGAGTTCTGGAAATAGTTATCATAAATGAGGTTTTTACTGCTGTTTGAAAGCATAAGGCCATACTCGGTATTGAAATGCAAAATATTTCCTTTTAACTGGTTCCGGTCAGAAGCTTCGAGAAGAATTCCTCTTCAGCTATTCATTTCCACCCTATTGTTGATAATCCAGTTATCCTCCGAAGCGTTAAGGAAAATCCCCACTTCATTCTCGTATACATTATTAAGATTCAACATATTGGTAGTAGAGGAGTCAAGATAAATGCCCATACGATTACTGGAAAGCCTGTTATTGCTTATCATAATCCCCTGAGCATTCTCCAGATAAATCCCGGCCTTCAGGGGCTCGTTAGCCCCGTTTATAGAAAAACCGCTTATAGTTACATTATTTGCCATCACATGAAATACATGGTCCCCCGGGTTTTTTGCGGTCACAACGTTTCTTTCAGGATCCCCGGAGATTGATCGGACAGAGATTTCTTTATCAAGATATACATTCTCCAGATAAAGACCATTATACACATAAACAGTATCTCCAGCCTTTGCTGAGTTGACAGCTTCCTGGATAGAAGAAAAGTCCTTATTATCATCACTCCCCACAGTAATTCTTCTTGCAGCTGCAGACCCTGAGCTGAGCAGCAGAAGTACAAAACCTATTACAAAACAGATTTTCACGGTTCTTATGATTTTCAGTAATATCACCCCAAAGAGACCGGCTCCTGCCACCCTGCACCCCATATTCAGGAGGACCCCTGCATTCAGAACATCAAACCTGGAGTATCCGGAGCATTAGAAAAATAATAATTGAATTGTAATATAAATAGATTAATGGATATACTTATTGAAGCATAGTTTCTGAAAAACCTTGCTGATAAGNNAATAAAGAGGTAAAAAATAAAGAAAAATAGAAAGGAAGATAAGAACAGTAAAAATAGGCAATATGGGATAATATCACAAAAGTCTATGATTAGCAGTGATAAAGAGCCTGAAAGTAGATAAAAAATAAAGCAGGGATAAAAACCCGCTTATTTGCAAGTATCAAGAAGGCTTTTCTTTTTACCTCCTCTCTGTTCAGAGGGATGTATCGGTTCGACTTTAATTTCTTCGGCTTCTTCTCCTTCTTCCTTAATAAACGATTTTCTCTCTTCCTCATCATATTTATCGCAGCTTACCAGAGGCATTTTCTTGCCTACTTGCTCCTTTTTCTCTGGATTTACAGACTCACCGGTAGCTTTATCGTCCATAGAATACCCCCTTGTATATTCCTATCACTTATTAACGAATATTAGTCCTTCTTAACCTATTTACGTTCAAAAAATAGAAAAGTATTGAGAATGCGTTAAAAGTTATTTGCAAGTATCAAGGAGCGATCTTTTTTTGCCGCCCCGTGCCTCAGTCGGATGAATAGGATCGACGTCTGCAACCTCTTCTCCTTCTTTCTTCTCAAGCTTTTCTCCCTTTTCTCCTTCTCTTCGTTCTTCTGGCATATACCCAACTCCTTTTATAATTTGTTTGTATAAAAATTTTAAAAATTTTATTTCTTGATATTTTATTGTTCTTTTATTCTGTCTTCAAAAAAGGAAAAATAATTTCATTCTGCAAGATATATCAGAATGAATTTTTCCTTTCTCCAGAGCGCTAAAGTCTATAGCATCAGCTATGGCTATCATTTCCAGTACTCTTGTTTTACCCCTCCTTTAGACCAATCCAACCCACAGATTAGCCGAGTTTGGGAATTTACCCTTAAATTTATTACACCTTCTAGATTTATTAAATTTTTGTGGGGATGACAAAAGAATTAGATAAGTCCTTCACTTTTTTAAAAGAATATGTAAGGAACAAAGACATTTATAATCCAGCTGGAAAAATAGTGTGAAGCCTGTAAAATAATTAAAATTATTTGGGAGAATATATATCCCATTAATCAGTATAAGGAGAACGTCCATTCGGAAAGTTAAAGGGACAGGCCTTCATGGAAAAAACAGTTCATGGGAAAAATCTTTCATGTGATTAACCCTTCATAAACTTCAGTTACATTTAAATTTACCCTATCATTTGTTCAGAAGATATGCTTTTACTCAGGAAAATGTGATCTCATGGCATATAGAATACTGGAAAAGGAAGAAATTGCTCCATCGGTGCATAAAATGGTAATAGATGCCCCTGATGTGGCAAAGGCTGCGAAAGCCGGACAGTTCATAATCCTCAGGATTGATGAAAGAGGTGAAAGAGTCCCTCTTACAATTGCCGATTTTGACAGAGAGAAAGGCACAATTACTGTAATTTTTCAGGAAATGGGCAAGACCACAAAACAGCTTGCAAAGCTTTCGGCAGGCGATTCCCTTGAAGATTTTGTAGGTCCCCTGGGAACGCCTGCCGATATTAGAAAGCTCGGCACAGTAATTCTTGTCGGAGGAGGAGTAGGAGTTGCCCCTGTCTATCCTCAGGCAAAGGCTTATGTAGATGCAGGCAACAGGGTGATTTCCATAATAGGAGCCCGAAATAAAGACTTACTTATCCTTGAAGACGAAATGCAAAAAGCCAGTTCCGAACTTTATATAGCAACCGATGACGGGTCAAAAGGGCACCACGGGTTTGTAACCGATATAATGAAAAGGATCCTGGACAGCGGCGAGAAGGTTGCAAGAGTCGTAATCATAGGTCCTCCAATTATGATGAAGGTAGGCGCAGGGGTTGCTTCCCCCTATGATGTGGAAATCCTTGTCAGCCTCAATTCCATAATGGTGGACGGAACAGGAATGTGCGGAGGCTGCAGGGTTACGGTCGGCGGAGAAACAAAGTTTACCTGTGTTGACGGTCCTGAGTTTGACGCAAGACAGGTAGATTTTGTCCAGCTTATGAACAGGCTTGCAATGTACCGCGGTGAAGAGATAGAAGCCGTGGAAAAATACGCAGAAGAATGCAGGTGCGGACTGCACTGAGAAGGAAGGAATAAAAATGCAAGAATTACACGGAGACAAGCCGGGAAAAGCAAAGAAAGAAAGAACTCCTATGCCAGAGCAGCCTGCAGAAAAGCGCAGGAAAAACTTCAATGAAGTAGCACTTGGCTACACAAAAGAAGATGCTCTTGCCGAAGCTTCCAGGTGCCTTGCCTGTAAGGACCCGAAATGTGTTGAAGGCTGCCCTGTGAATGTGGATATTCCCGGCTTCATTCAGCTAGTCTGCGAAGAAAACTTCGAAGGAGCAATTGAAAAAATCAAAGCCACAAACGCTCTCCCTGCAATCTGCGGNNCACAAAGCCGGAGGAGTCCTGAGTTACGGCATCCCCGAGTTCAGGCTGCCAAAAGAAATTGTGCGCCAGGAAGTAGAATATATAGAAAAACTCGGTGTTGAGGTCAAGCCAAATTACATCATTGGCAGGATCAAGACCCTGGATGAATTGTGTGACGATTTCGATGCGGTTTTCCTGGGTACTGGCGCAGGTCTTCCGAACTTTATGAGAATAGAAGGCGAAAACTTAAACGGCGTATATTCAGCAAATGAATTCCTGACCCGTGTAAACCTCATGAAAGCCTATGACCCCGAATACGATACCACGGTCAGGCGCGGGAAGAATGTTGTGGTTGTAGGAGGCGGAAATGTGGCAATGGACGCAGCCCGCTCTGCTCTCCGCCTGGGCGCAGACGAGGTAAGCATAGTCTACCGCCGCGGAGAGGATGAGATGCCCGCCCGCCGTGAGGAGATCGAGCACGCCAAAGAAGAGGGCATTACTTTCAGGCTCCTTACAAACCCCGTACGCATCCT
>DUIO01000187.1 GCA_013330315.1 Methanosarcina sp.
CTCTCATAAGCCATTTCCAGGGCTTCAGGCGTAATTTTTGTGATCCCTGTAACTTCAACATCCTTATACGTCACATCAAGCCCGAAGATGGCATTTGCAAGAATTACCAGCTTGCAAGCCGTATCGATTCCATCCACATCATACGTAGGGTCGGTTTCTGCAATCCCAAGTTCCATGGATTCGGCAAGAATATCTTTATAGCTTGCCCTTTCTTCAAGCATCCTTGTAAGAATATAGTTGCATGTTCCGTTCAGGATCCCTTTGATGCTTCTAAGCCTGTTTCCTGCAAGGACTTCGTTTGCCAGATTAATTATGGGCATGGAGCCGCCCACTGTAGCTTCGAACCTGAAATTTGATCCGGCTGCCTTTGCAGCTTCCGTCAGTTCCCTGTACTTCAAGGTAAGGGGCCCTTTATTGGAGGTAATAACATCTTTTCCGGTCTCGAAGGCTGCAAACATATTCTGAAGCCCTGCTCCTCCAGTGACAATATTCGTAGGGGTTGTTTCTATTACGAGTTCGTGGTCTACGGATTTGATGACGTCAACGCCTGTAAGTTTTTCTACGGCAACCGTGCCCTTTGTCCTTTTGCGGGCAAGGCAATCTGCAAGGTCTACTCCCTCAGAATTAACAGTAGCTCCTTTGGAGTCCACAATAGCGACTACCAGAACTTCCAGTCCCATACTTTCAAGATACTCCTTTTTCATAAGAAGCACTTCGGCTACGCCCTGTCCAATTGCACCAAATCCTAAAATAGAGCAGCGCACTGTCTTCATGTTTCTCAAATCTCCTTGTTTTTCAGGCCTGGATATCTATTGGAAGCACCATAAGCAGGTCTTTTTTTGCCGATACTTTCTTCAGGATGTCAAGTGCTCTTTGCAGATCCTCTTTTCCCACAGCATCGATTCTTATAAGGGCTGAAGAAAGTACGTTAATTCCAGGCATTGATAGCGAAAGATCCACAACTTCCGCAAACCCGGTCTTGTCAATCTCATCAATAGTGTCCTGGATCCCCGTATGGACTACATGTCCTATAAGGACTACATTTATGCTCTCTCTAAAACGGTGCTCTCCTACTCTTACAACCTTTATCCCATTTTCCTCAAGTTTTGCTTTTATTGCTCCTACATTTTCAGGCTTTGTCTCAAGTACAAGCTGAACAGGTACTGTTTTTCTGGGGGTTCTTTTCTGGTGATGATGTAAAACCGTTATCAGGTTAGCCTTACATTCCGAAAGGGGCTGGAGGGCTAAAAGCATCTGCCCGGGCACATCTTTTAATTCAATGTCCATGGAAACTCGCATACTGTCCCTCATGCAATTTATAATGGTCCAAGTGAAATCGCGTAATAGTTAACTTTATCAGGTATAATTTTTATTCGGTAATCCCTGTATAGCCAGTCATGTACAGGTAGTGCTCGTATAAATAAAACAGGCATTTGTAGTGCTTTATGCCAGAATATGCCAGGTCTTCCAAATTTTGTCAATCTTTTTTGCAGTTTAGTAGATGAATTCGATTATATAGTTTACTATTTGCGGTTTTTCAAAATAGGCTGGCAAAGTTATCTTCAATTCTGAAAGCTGTCTTTGAAATATTATTTTCTTCCAACTATTTTTTCATCTATCCAACTACTCTTTCATCTATAGTACTGTTTTCCTCTAAGTGCCGTTTCTCTTTTAAATACTATTTTGCATCTATATTCCTTAATCCGTTTCATTCTGATGTCCTGTTTGTTTAAGAATTTCTCCATCAGGGATTCGGATAATATTTCCTCTGCCTCTTTTGAACTTTTCGACCAATCCGCGCTCTTCCAGATCCGAAAGCATAAGACTTACTTTTGATTCCGAATACGGGGACTTTTTTCGGAGCTCTCTCTGTGTAATCCGGTTTCCATTAGCACGGATAAGGTTCATGATCTCTTTCAGGTCCTCAGGGAGAGTTTCTTCAGGGTCTTCGGGGGAATTCGATGAAACCTGTTCTTCTTCAAACAGGGAAGCTGCAGATAGAGGAGCAATAGAATTTCCCGGATCTGGCAACTTAATCTGTTGCGCAGGAATATCTTTTCCAAATGCCTTTTCAACAGGTTCTTCGACAATGAGGGATTCGGAAGGCTCATAATCTGCCCCCGAAACTCCCTTAATCGAATCGATTTCATTAATTACTCTATTATCAGTTACCGTATCATTATTTATCGTATCATCAGTTACTGTATCATTATTTACCGTATCATTATTTACCGTACCATTAGTTGCCGTATATCCCGATGCACTTGCATTAGCCGTGAGATTTTCGGACCCCATAGGTTTTGTATCTGATAACTTTGGATTTTCTATTTCTCCCGGCAGACCTGCCATCTTTTCCGGAGGGTTTCTTCTTTCTTTTTTAATTATATAACCAGCCAGCAGCAGGATACAGAGTGCAAGTAAGGCAAAGATAAAAATCGTATACTGTGAGCTTTCCTGAGATTTCGGCTCTGCCTCTTCTATGTCTAGGTCAACATTTTCAAAGTCCCCCTGATCGAGAAGATCCAGATCTTCCTGATATGCAGGAAAAAGGAGAAGATCGTGAATATATTCTCCTTCATCGGAAACTATAACTTCTTCCCTGGCCCTATAAACTAACGTATTCTCTTCAAAATAACTGGCAATTATCAGGTAAGTCCCTGGAGTCAAATTAAAAGAATATTGAGCGTCTGTTGCAACAAACGACTGCTCCGGCGTAGAGTTTATCTCGATTATTGAGTTCTCCAGGGGTTTAAAACTGTACCATTCATATACAGTCCCGTGAATTGTCGCCGCAAGTGCATTTCCCTGAATGCAGATCAGGAAAAAAAGTACACATGCTATTTTGTAGAGCTTTCTAAAATTCACGCAGCTTTAAATGGGTTTTTAGCATAAATCTTTTACTTTTCCTTATAAGAAGTTCAAATCTACTGCAGGCAAATTAAAGTTTTATCAAGAAAATAGAGGCTCTATCAAGCTTGGAAATTCGTATGTTATCATAAATTAACTTTTATTCCGAAAAGTATACTTATATCTCCCCAGCCATTATGACAGTACTATAACTTGCCAAAGGAGGCAGTCAGATGAAAAAATCAGGATTTATTCGATATCTGGCTTATATTACACTTATAATTCTTTTATTCAGCATACTGCCTGGAGAAGCATTTGCTGCCGGAATTCTGTCGGAAAAAGGAAATGGAAATCAGTATGCATATGAAAATATTAATTTAGAGAATAACAAAAGAAATAGTTCGGAAAACACTAATAAAACTGAAAATTCCAGTTCTGAAAACCTGCTGGATGGAACTGAATCCCGCGTAGTGGATCGAAAAAAGGCTTCTGAATACAGACTTGAAAAAAAGAAAATACAGGAAGACCTCCAGTTACAGAAAGAAGAATACAGGCAGTCAAAAGATGATTTTCTTAAGGTGAGAAATCAGATTCGGACAGGAAAAATTAATTCTAATTCCGAAGAAGCTGTAAATGCTACCAGGGTCTATCTTAATTCCAGCATTGGTTATATGGTCTCCCACCTAAAAAACGTAAGGACCAATATGCTATACTCAAATGGTAATGGAACAGAACAAAGAATTTCAGCTATAAATGAGAATATTAGGTTGCTTGAAAATGAACAGGCAGCAGTTTCGAATGCTTCCAGCCAGCAAGAACTTCTAGTTATAGTCAGGTCTGTGAGTGGGATCTGGACAAATGCGCAAAAAGCAAGTTTGACAGGTGCAGGTCAGACCGTTAGCCAGAGAATAGGAGAGTTCCTTGACAAGTCAGGAAATTTATCCGAAAATCTCGAGACTGAAATTGAAGTCATGAACGAGACCGGTGTTGATACATCCAGCCTTGAGACAAGGCTTGCCAGTTATAATTTATATCTGAAAGCCGCTCAGGAGAAAAAAGAAGCTGCAGATGCTATTTATGAAGATGACAGTTCTACCCGCGAAAACCTTGAAGTCGCAAATAATTACCTGCGTGAATCCCTTAATAATATCAACAAAGCAAATCAGATACTTAGACTAATTTTTGATGAAATNNTAATGAAACTAAACTTAATAATACCATAAGTATAAACAATACTAACAATAATTTCTCTGTATAATTCCTCTGTATAATTCCTGTATAAACGTAAATTTCTCTGTTAAACATTAATCCGTAAAAGAATATTTATAATAAAGTAGTAACATATGTGAATAGTACAGAAACTATGAAAAGTACAGAGGCTTGAATAGTACAGAGAATCTAAAGGTGGAGAGACAAATAGTTCAGGGAACAGAGCCGAAATTTCTCTGAGGATGTTAAAAAATTAAGGAGACATAAAATGGCCAAATTCGCTCACCTGCTTATATTGTCAGTCTTAATTATCTGGCTTGCAGGATCCGGTTGTGTCGGAAATAATGCCTCTGATGCAGAGGAGGCAGGAATAGCCCCAGATACTACCGCAGAAGGGGCATCTGGCATGTCCGAAATTGAACTTACTCATGCTGAAATTCTGGAGCTTAACTCAGATATAACTGCACTGGAAAATTTGCTTGAAGATGCAAGCCTTGAAGAAGAGCTGGTCGAAGAAGATCTCGTAATTGCAGGCAATGAATGAAGTCAATATCTGATGGAAAATAGAAAATAGAGTCTATATAATAAACAGAAGCAGAATAACTAGATGAATAGATCGAAGAATAAATAGATGAACAAATAGAAACAGCCTATATAGTAAAATAGAAGCAATCGCATGAAATTAGACTTTCAATTAAAAATATCTTTTCTTGCCCATTCCTTAAAGTTGCTTTTCTCAGGGATTAACCCGTTAAGTCCGTTTTATTCTTTTAGTTTCACTCAGGTTCTTTTTCTTGATTTCACTTTCTTAGTCGAACCTGCCGGATATAATTTGCAAATTCCAGTTAGGTTTAATTTGTTTTATTTGGAATTTCTTAGCTTATTGCCTATCTTTATTTAATTTTTCATTTTTCATTTNNTTCATTTTTCACTTAATTCTTCAAATATCCGACTTAGTGATTGATATTGTAAATTCAATTGATTATCTTAATGAAATAAGATAATATAAATTAACTTTATTATTTTATTTGTTGATTTTTCATACTAAAACTAAATTTAATATAAAAATTTTACTTCTACTTTCTAATAATTCATAAGATATAATAGATTCTAAAGTGTTGTGAACCAAATAAAAACATTATCAAGCTTTAAATCTTAGATTTATCTCTTAACAGCCTCTTTTGAAGAAAGTATGTTTATATTCTCTCGTTTCAATAATGTAACAATTGAATAATTTATAGGGAGGAACTCTTATGGGAAAATCAAAGAAAGCAATACGCTATATTTCTTGCTTAACTTTCTTACTTCTAATACTCAGTATTTTGTCTACCGCGGCTCTTGCCGGGAATGGTGCAGGAGCAGGTAATGATTCAAAGAATGAAAAGCAGCTTGAGACTTTTCAGAAAAAAGACTCTATGAGGGAAAGAACCCAGGAAAGAAACCAAACCTTGAATGGGACTCTGGAAACAGTACAGATGCAAGAAGAAAATCAGGAAAGAGATCAGTTAAAAGAACAACTCCGGATTAAGAAAGATAACTATCAAACCGCTAAAAAGAACTTCATTGCGGTCCGAAAGCAGCTCAGGTCAGGGAATTATGATAATGAAGACCTGGAAACCGCAAAGAACTATCTGAATGCTAGTATTGACTATATGATAGCTCATCTTGAAAAAGTTCAGTACAACATTGAGCAGTCAAATGGTAATGGCACAGAGACCAGAACTACGGATATTGAAAACAGGATCTCACAGTTACAGGAAGAAAAGAAGGCTGTTGAAAAAGCCGAGAGTCTTGAAGATCTTGTGAATGCAACCGAATCGGTACGCAGTGTCTGGAATAATGCAAGGAATATAACGTCTGTGGAGACCGGAAGAACAGCCGGAGAGAAGATAGATGAATTCGATAATAAATCTGCGGCTGTCTCCGGGAAGATTGAAAAAGAATTGGAAAGCCTTAATGAGACCGGTGTCAACACAACTGAACTTGAGGCAAAACTTGCCAGTTATAATGCCCTGATGAATTCAGCGAGGGAGAATAATAAGGCTGCAAAAGATATCTACAACAAAGATAACGCAACCGAAGAAGAGCTTAAGCAGGCAGATACCTATCTGCAAACCGCACTCAAAGAGATAAAAGATGCAAACCAGATTCTGAAAGAAATCTTTGATGAACTGGAGCAGTACAGGGTTGAAGAGGCTAACAGAAACAGAGTTCAAAATACTCTGGAAAATGAACTTAATAATACCGGAGATATAAACAGCACAGACAATAGTTCGTCTGCGAGCAGTATTTCTCTAAACGAAACTGGAACCTCTCCTGAAGGGGAAACCAATACCAGCACAGGTAATGAATCTGTAAATTCTTCCGAAAATGGACTGAAGAATTAAAGGAGGAAAGAAAATGGTAAAATTTGCACATCTGCTTGTAGTCTCGGTTTTAGTTACCTGGCTTGCAGTATCCGGCTGTGTTGAAGATACAGCTGACCAGGATAAAGCAGGTATAGTTTCAGATATTTCCGGAATGGAAGATAGCGGAAACACCTCAACTGAGGAGCTTACCGAGGCAGATATTCAGGAATTTGAAGAAAATATTACACACCTTGAGGATCTGCTCGAAAATTCAAGCGAAGAAATAATTGTTGAAGATATCCAAGGATAAAATAAAAAAGGTGCTCTCATTTGAAGAACATCTTTTCCTTATTTTTCATTTTCTGGACTTCATCTTCCAGGTCCTTTAACCTCGATTCAAGCTCATGCATATCTTTCCTGGTAAACACATCCGCCTTTGAGATAGCATCCTGAATCTTGTCAGATATCTTCTTTTCCAGGTCAACCCTCTGTTTTTTACTTTCTTCAACCAAATCCTGGACAACTTTCTTTCCTTCTTCTTTACTTATATCCCCTTTGTCAACCAGATCTTTTACAAGCTCATTTACTCTTTCTTCAGTGACTGCCCAGAGGCCTGCCCCTATGAGCCCTAGTTTTCTAACTGATTCTTTCATGTATAAACACTCGCCTGGGTCATTTTCTTTGGATTATTTTTATTGGATTATTTTTATTGGATTATTTTTATTGGATTATTTTCTTTTGATTGTTTGATTATTTTTTAATTATTTTCCTTGAGTAATTTTTTGATTATCTTCTTTGATTAATCTTCTCTAAAGTATTTAATCTGGAATATTTTACTGGAGTATTTTGCTGGAATATCCTAATTGAATATCCTAATTAGAATTAATTCAAAAGTAACTAATTAATTGGCGGTTAATGTATTAAAAACTGATAATGTATTTAAGGGTAGTTATGTATTAAAAACACTATTGATTAAAATTATCCTTTAATTAAGGCCTCTTTGAAGCGCGTTTGATATTTTCTGGTTTTTTTTGAAAAATAGAAATTCAAGAGTAAAGATCTGAGACCGGAATCCTTAAAACTACTCTGTACAGGTCAATTAGTTCTTGTTTTGCTTTATCTAGAGCCCATCCCAAAATCAGTACATTTCTCAAGTCAATAAGAGGTTCAGGACTGTTTTTTTCATGATCATAAACTCGGTTGATTCTCCCACTTTCGAGAGTTAAAGGGAATTTTGAGTTTTGAGATAAGCTCTTAATCAATCAAGCTAAAGGCATGGAAATATCAAAGTTTATGGAAAATAAATCAAAGTTTTAATACTTGAAAATTTCGTCAGGATAGGTAAAAACATCGTCACTGCCGCCAGCATAATTACCCCCAGGCTGGTTGCTGGGAGGAGCACGAAGACCTTCACAGCAGTAACTTACAAAGTTCACATTATGACGTTTAAAGTTAGCCTCATTCTTTATCCATGTAATTTTCTTTCTTAAAATTTGAGCCGGCAGGAGAAGCTTTTAGGAGGATTAGTCCATTATTATAATATGCAATAGATAGTACATGGAATATCACAGCAATAATAGCCCTTTAAATCCCAGTATTTCTCTCAAGTATTTGGCTTATCTATTGTAAAAGGGCATCACGGCTGTGATTGATCTTCTGTATCAAAATTTAGAAAATAGGAAGAAAAGAGGGAATGTCATGAATGGGGGTACTGAAGAAGCAAAAGGCAAGCTTCGCCAAGCGAAAGGTGAAATTAAGGAAGCTGCAGGGGAATTGACCGGCAATCGTCGTCTGGAGGCGGAGGGCGAGGCCGAAAAAAGAGAAGGTAAAGTGCAGGAGAAGGTGGGCCAAATTAAGAAAGTATTTGATGAGTAAAGGATAGTATATTACGCCTTCACCCGGCAGTTTCAATACCGGGTTTTCATAATTTCTTTTTTCCTTGTTTCGTCCAGATATGGAATTATAAACTGGAGAGCTTCAAATCTTATGTTTTTATCTTTAAGGCTGAAAGCTAATTGAAGAGTTTCTTCAATAATTTCCTTTTTTCTCTTCTCATTCAAATATGAGATAAGCAAAGAAAGAGCCCGTACCTTCAGATAGTCTGATTGGATTCCTTCTATCATTCCAAGAGCTTTTCCAGTAAGATTTTTACTTATGGGCTTGCCGAAATAATGAATCAGCAGGAAAAATATCTGAAACTTTGCATCTCCATACTGGATGTTAGGGGCGAAGTCAAGAATCTCTTCTATGAGCTCTTCTTTTCCGGGTCCCTTAAGGTGAGGAGCAAGAGAAGAAAGCACCGTAGCTCTTTCATCTTCATCCTGAATAAGGGAGGTAAAGTAAAGGGCTTTTTTTATGTACTCTCCTTTTCTTGGTCCTTCGAGGTAAGGGACAATCCGGGAAAGCGCATATGACCTCAGGTCTCCATACTGGATCTGGCAGGCAAGATCAAGGGTTTTTTCCATAAGTTCTTCTTTTCCTTTCCCGGTTCCCGATTGATCCAAACCCCGCCCATCACTATATTTTGCTTGGAACTCTTCAAGCAGCCTGTTAAATTCTTCAATTACTCCGATTTTATCATTTGAGTTCTGTTTAATAGCCCCCAATGAACCATTTTCGGCTGTCATTTTCTGTGCCTCCTTGTCTTTTATAAAAGACGATATTTCTTTAGCTAAAGAAGGATTTTCTTCAAACAATTTAAAAATCTCCTGAACCAGAGTCTGCTTTATTTCCTGATCAGAAGGAGCAATGACCATATCTCCTGAAGCTTCTTTTAATTCAGGGATTCCTCTTGAACACAACTCTTTCCAGAGTTCTTTCTTAATTGCCCAAACCTCGACCCCTTCTTTTTTGCAGGCTTCGATGTCTGCTTTTCTGGACCCCACCACCAGATAAAGAATTTCGTGCTCAAGAAGATCTGTTACTGTTTGTGCCAGCTGCATGGGCGCCAGTTGACTGATCATTACATCCTGTTGTTTCATTTTTTTCATCCTTCTACTTCTAAATACATGTCCTTTTTTATTTGTTCTGAGAATAAATGAAAAGGGGCCAGTGGTAATTATACAGGAGACAGTAGTAATTGTACACAATTTCTAAATATATAATAAAAGATAAATACTTTGTTAAAACCTTAAAAGTTTAGTGTTATCTGTTCAGAGCTTTTTGCAGGACTGGAATAATTGTCCATAATTACAGCTCATTTACATTACAGTGTATTCAGTGATTATTGAGAAAAGTACTTTAAAAATGGCTCAAAAAACTCGGTTTTCAATTCGTAGATAAACTGGAATGTCTGAGGTTTGCAAAGTATGGGAGCAGCAGTTAAAAATCCAGAAAAAAAGTGGGGCGGTTTGATGACCGAGTTTTCTCTTTTCTTTTCGCTTTCATATTAGAGAAGCAACTCTTTTCTCAATCTTTACCACTAAATTTGTTGTATTCCAGACCTATTTTGACTTCTTCCTTTTTTTTCCTTTTTTCCTTTTTTTTCTCTTTTTTTGTTTTTCTCCCTCTTCATACCTCTTAATCGTTTTTATTTTATTCTGGATATTTTATATTATTTTTATGTTTTTTATGTTCTTCTTATATTCTTCATATTTCCTTTACTTCTCTTGACAGACCCTTATAGTAAGCATAAAGGTCCTCCCCCCATTGGAGGGCTTTAGGGTCGAAGCTTATGACGTCGTTTACGTGATCGTAGACACCATTGATGTAAAAGAGACCGAGAGAGAGGAAGCGATCTGTTACCACGCTTGAAAGGAGCATCTCTTTGTCATAAACATAAATATGAGTGTTGTTAAGGGCAAGAAATTCGCCTACTTCGTGCCTGAATTCCGTTTTCATTCTATTAAATACGGCCTCGGTCACAATCAGGGATATACTGATACCTTTTTGTGCAAAATTCAGGAACATTTTAGGGTACAGGGGGTGAATAAACGGAGAAACGCCTTTTACAAATTCCGATTTTGTTATATTTTCCACAAATTCTTTGTGAGGAGAAAAGATATTAGCCTCGTCAAGGGGTCTGGCAAAGGTGCTGCACTTCAGGTCACTTATTCTTTTCAAGAGATGAAGGGGGATACCATCAAGCTTATGACTGTTCCAGAATTCTTGTTTGCTCTCAAAAGTTTCTATAGTATTAATCATATTCTGCAGGCTTTCAACTATTATTTCCCCTACAGGGGTCAGTTTGTACTTATTGTCCTCCTGATAAAGAAGATACTTATCTTTAAGAAGCTTGATCTGAGGCTGAACCGATGTCGGACCTGCATCAAAGAAGCTTTTTATTTCTTCGAGGCTTTTTGGACCTTCGCTCAATAACAGAAGGATCTTTTTTCTTTTTTCCGAAAATAAAACCAGGTCAAGGTAGGAGTTTTCCATGTAACTCTCCTCTTTTAAGGAGTTTTACTGTGTTTCTAAGGCGGATCTGAAATTCTGGTGAAGTATTAGTGTCAAATCTTCTGTATATTTGTATTGGATAAAAAGGTATATCTTTTACCTTATACTCTATAAATTAATGTGGATTCTTTTTGATACTGAGGATAATTGTTCAAGGGCATTTAATTTTATTTGATTTTCCTCTACCTGTGCTCATATTCAATAGTATTTGCTTGCAATAGTACTTCTTTGCACAGTATTTGCTTGCAGTTTTTGCTTGAAGATAAAAATCAAAATCAATACTTATAAAAGATAAACCCGCCAAACTGGAATATATCATAAAAGGAAAGAATTATAACAGCGTTGGTGGGAATTCTTGAGTGACCAGCCCGGTATACATGATAAAACTTTCAGTCAGGCATCGGATGAAAGAATAAAAGCTGCAAGGCAACTGGGGGTCCTTTTTGAGGTCCTTCCTGATAGAAAGCAGGCATTTGGAGACCTTTTGAGGCTCTGCTCTGACAGGGATAACGATGTCAGGGAAGAAGCTGTTAATTCCCTTACAACGGTTTTTCCCAATGTGCCGGAGAAGAAACTTGCATGGGAGAGGTTTGTAAATCTTACGGCTTATCCTGTGGAACGGATTATGAGAACTGCAGTTAATGCTCTGATAACTGTTTTTCCTCTCATGCCCGATAAAGACAGCGCATGGAAAGACCTTATTGAGCTGGTAAACTCAAAATCAAGCCTTGAGGACATTAGCAGAGGAATTATTCGTTTGCTCCCAAATGCTATTTCCGAACTTTCTAATAAGGAACAGGCATGGGCAGATCTGCTTGAAATGACGGAATCAGACGATCTATATGTCCGGGAAAAAGCTGCTTCTTTTTTGAGCATCGTTTTTCCGGAGTTGCCTGAAGAAAAAAAAGGTAAAGCATGGAAAGATGTGCTTCGCCTGGCGGGAGAAGTCGGAGACATGCAGGTTCGGGAACAGGCTGCAAAGACATCCGGAGAGGTTTTTTCGTCCTTACCTGATGAAATGAAAGATGAAGCATGGGATGAAATGCTGAGAATGGCAAAGAAATCCTCTGACCAGGTGGTACAAAAGGAGATTTTACTATCTTTACCTTCTGTCTTTTCTTCGGTCCCGGATAAAAAAAGGGCTTGGACTGACATTTTCAGGTTTACGGAAGATGAAAGAGGGTCCGTAAGAAAGCAGTCTGCGGATATTCTTGTTTCTGTTTTTCCTGAAATGCCGGACAAAAATAGGGTTTGGTCCGATTTCCTTGAACTGACAGGAATATGGGACAGGTATGTCCGGGAGATTGCTGCCGATTCTCTTGCTGACGTGTTTCCATACCTTGAAGATAAAGATGCTGTCTGGAAAGAACTTATGAAACTTACCGGAAGTGAAGACGAATATATTCGAAGGACGGCTGCTGACACCCTAGGTAAGGTTTTTCCGTATGTTTCCGATAAAATCCAGGCATATTCCGATCTTGTGTACCTGGCTGAAAAAAAGGACAGTTACGTGCTCAGGAGGGTTGTAAAAACTCTTACTTCAATATACCCTCAATTTTATGAAGAATATGAGACAAATGAAGTATTGACTGAAGCTGGGAAGATAAACAGAAAAAATATCCGGGAAAATAAAAAAGAGATAGAGCCTGCAGGGTTTTATAAATTTGCATCTGGAAAAGCTGCTTTTGTAAGAAGGGATGCAGCCAGTTCACTTGGGACTGCTCTTTCTGAAAATGAAGGCGGGAATATTAAAAGAATAGTGGGGGATAAAGAAGTGAGGGGTAAAGATAATGTTGAAAATAGGCAGGTTGAAGAAAAAGAAAGCAAAAGGCCTGCTTTTGATCTTCTGAGATTGACAGGCGATAGGCACGAATATGTGCGGAAAGATGCAGCAGAATCATTTGCAAGAGCATATTCCGGGCTTCCGGAGAAAGAGGAAATCATAAAGGAGCTTCTTCGGCTGAGTTCGGACCCTGACCCGCAGATGAGAAGAGGTGCAATTGAATCCATTCTTGCTCTTTATTCGCGGAGGTCGGGCAAAACGCAGGATATCTGGCGTGAACTCCTCAAAATGTCCGGAGACGCAGACACAGGTGTCAGAAAAGGAGCTGCAGGACTGCTTTCATATGTTTTTCCTGCTGTTGATGAAAAATCAGCGATTTTTTTCGACCTTGTCAGGCTAACCGAAAGCCAGGACGCTCATCTCAGAAAAAGAGCTGCCGAACTTCTTGCTGTCGGATTTGCATACTCAGATAATAAACAAAGGGCGTGGAATGATCTTTTAAGGCTGACATCCGTTGAGGACAGGGAAATCAGGAAAGGAGCGGTACTTGCCCTCTCGTCCGGCTATCCGGAGGTCCCGGATAAAAGAAAAGCCTGGAGCGACCTTATAAGGCTTTCAACACATAGCGACAGTTTTGTACAACGCGCAGCTACCAGAGCTCTTGGGTATGCTTTTTTCTATATGCCCGATAAGACACAGGCATGGAGGGATCTTCAGGTTCTTATTGACAACCCTTATATTTACGTCCGCAGGTATGCACTCCGCTCTCTTGGAAAGGCATCTCTCTGGAGGGCTCTAAGGGCGGAAAATGAAGCAGCCTATCTTTTCGGACTTAAAGAAGCAGTTAAATATTTTAAGGAGGCGGCTGAATCTTCTATTGACAATATAATTCCTGAATTTTACTATCCCTTTTATAATTCTCTCTTACAGATTCTTTTTAATGAAAGATCCTCCCGGCTCGAAAGCGAACGATATCTCTCAGAAGTAACCCATGAAATCAGGGAGCTGGAAGAAAGCCAGAGGTTTCTCGATATTTTTGAAGAATTTGCAGGGCTCCTCCGCGAAGCCGGAAATCTGACTCCCGGAGATCTTCCTGCCCAGAAAAAACTTCTTGAGGCATGTATCGGGGCTTTTGATAGGGCATCGGGAATTTTTGAGGCTATAGAAGAAGACGCCATTCTTACACAAAAAACCGTGAAAAAAGAGTATCCGAAAATCGGAAAAGTAGTCCTTGAACAAAAACTAAAAGAAACTCTTTCCGGAATCCGGTACAAATCAAGAACTGCCTGTCTTCAGGCAAAAGGAACCCCCACTGAGAAAATTACCTGCACTGTGAGTCAGAAGGTAAGGGAATGGAGTTTCCAGGACCTTGAAAAAGACCAGAAAGAGCTTGACAGGCAGCTCGAATCTCTGCTTAATATACTTAGGGCTCAGATTCCGAACGTTCCCGAAAATGCGTATATATTTGAAAAGCTTGAAGATATCAGGCAGGAGCAGGATCTTCTTGAGCGCTATAGACGGGTCGGCAGGTTCATAAGCCTTATCTCCGGGGTCAAAATGTCCTCAAAAGCTTCAGGCAAATATGAATTCTTTATCTTCCGGTTCTTCTGTAGTCACTTGTAATTTTCCTGTATTTGCCTGCATTTATATCATATCCAGCCAATCTTTCTATATGTATGAAGCAGGCATTGAATTAACTGAAGGGGATTTTGAATTCTCAAAACCTCCTCTTTCAAAAAAGTTCATCCGCCTCGTATTTGATAAGCATCAGCTGGAGCATATCGCCTATTTCGGCGGAAACATGTTTTATGTTTCAAAACAAAACTCGGAACCTTTTATGCCCTTTAATGCCAGATATCCCGAAGATATCGAACTCATATTGGATTTCATGGTACGCGAAAGAATCCGCAGGATAAGATACGAAAACGGAGTGCTCTTTAGATCCGCGGTTCCGAAGCTTTCCGGTTCTTGAAACAATGACCTTTACTTTAATTATATTTTTTCCCATTAATTGGATAATATTTTTCCCGTTATTGACCCTTGATACTCTTCTCAGAAATGCTCTAAATGCGGAGATATCCAGAAGAGTAACAGGAATGGAGTTCCTACCATTGCAAAGCCTGTGGTTTTCAGATACATACTGATCTTAACGCCTCTCGTAACATTGCTCAAGCAGGTATATCTTGCCCGAGTAGGTTGTCTGTCAATAAACCAAACGTGACAATGTAAGTTAGTTACAAGTCTGTCATTTCAATGGAGGGTAATTGACTATCTCAAATTCGATAAAATTGAATATTTGTGAGAATAAGTTCTTTTATATTGACAGTAAGTTATTTATCTACTTCTTCAATATTCCTATTATGAAAAATTATGATCCTGTTAAGGCTATATATTTAGTTACAATTATACTGGTTTCTTTATTTGCCTTATATATAACATCAGCATTTTTTTATGTCATTGTCCTCAGCTCCCTATTTGCTTACGTTATATACCCTGTGTACTTTTTTTGCTTCAGGTTCATAAAGAGTAAGGAAGTTTGCGCTCTCATCCCGCTCGGAGCAATTTTTCTTCTTACGGTATCTTCCGGTATTCTTATAGTGAAAGCTTTAATGAACGAGATTTCTAAAATTTTAGAAATTCCTAACACCCTTAATGGGTTCGCGAATATGGACCTCAGGCGCATAGTCGGGTTTTTTGAGCCTTTTATCGAGACCCATCCGGGGCAACTGACTGTGAGCATCGGAGCATACCTTAATTCTCTGGTTATCGATTACGTTCCAAGGATACAGAGTAATATCTTTGAGATCTCAACCGATCTTTCTATCCTGATTATAGAGCTGATAATAATTGCTGTCCTCACTTACTACCTTCTCGTAGAAAGCGAAACCATCATAGCCGAGCTCCCAAATATCTTTCCGGACAGAAATACAGGAGTCACTTTTCTCGGGGAGCTCAATCATATTTACCAGAGCCTTTTTGTAGTTTACTTCCTGACCTGCCTCGCGACAGGCATAATCGGAGGAATAATTTACTGGATTCTTGGGGTGCCCTATTCTTTGATATGGGGAATTTTGACCTTTGTAATGGCTCTTCTGCCGGTTGTCGGAGCGGGCACGGTTTATGGTCTCCTTGCTCTTTACTATGTTCTTATTCAGGACTTTTTTACAGCAGGAGCACTGTTTTTCCTGGGAATCATTTTCATGAACCTCATTCCTGATTTCATTATAAGGCCTAAACTCGCAAGAAGCCGGGCTTCAATCCATCCCGCGATTACTCTGATAGCCTTTGCAGCTCCGGTTTTTGTTCTCGGTCCTATAGGAATAATCATAGGTCCCCTTACGTATGGGTTTTTGCTTGCAGTCTTCAGGACAAAGAAAATAATCGGTTCTTCCTTTATCCAGCCCGAAAGCTCAGCTACAGTCTCAACTCAAGCTTCAGCGGGGATGACAATAGAAAAACCAACTGAGCTGACAGCCGGAATGATGATTGAAAAACCAGTAGAGATTTCCAGTACTCACATTTTAAGCCAGGAAGTTAACCCGTAACATTAAAAAAGAAACAACAGGATAAATCGATTTACGGGAAAAATGCATCAACAGAAAAATAAGGAAATATTCTTAAAAAAGCATGAAAAATAAAGAAAAATACGAAAAAATATAATAAAATATAATAATAGTGAAAAACGCCGGAAACATTCAGAAATAAGGGACTATTCAAAAATGCTAACGGAACACTGAAAAAATAGGAAACAACAGTAGAAAATACAGGAAACTGTCTGAAAAGCAGCATATTGGAAAATGAGATAGCATATTGGAAAATGAGATGGCATACTGGAAATAAAATTATAAAGATTTCCTGACGTTCACTTATTTTGGGAGAAAAGATTGCGTCCCCACCCGGATCCTGGAAGTTCCGAATACTTATAAGAGATGCTTTTGTTTTGGGAAGAGGTTTGAGGTACTTGACTCATAGGCTGTGAGTTTTTATTATCTCTTTACTTGTGGGGTAGTTTTTCGGAGTGGATTTGAAGTAGGTCTTTGGAATAGGTGTTTGCCAGTTGGTGTTAAGGTGAGAACGCAAGTTATACTATGCACTAACTATATATAATATTTTCAACAACTAATCTTATTTTATACTTATATTCATTAGTTTATAGGTATAACATTCTATTACTGATATAATGGTCTAATTCTCTATCCATCCGTACCCGGTGTCAGGCTTTTTCAGAGCCATCATTAGAAATATATTTACTTGAATTTTTAAAAAATAATATATAGTATTAATTCAATTCTTCTTTAATATTTTGATGTCAAATGATTTTAGTTTCGCCATCGTTCCGAGAACCCAGGAGGAAGAGGTATATATAAACTTAATCTCATTTTGATGCTGATTATTGGAATATTAACAATGATAAGCTCTGCTGATGCGATACCACAGGGGACTGTAGTAAAAGACGGTGTACTTACATACCCTGCAGGCCCTTATCTGAGAGAAGACCCTTTTTTATTAAGCCTTGAAAGCTACGGAAATTATAATACAACTGCATCAGGTAATTCTTCTGATATGTCTGAAAAAGAGCTTTTGCATTTTAATAATTGCAATAATATTATTTATAGAAGCCCTGCAACCGGTAAGCTTTGGATATACCCATCCAATATTTTTTCCATTCATTTTAGCTGCAATGCGAAAATACTATATCCAAATTCTGTTTTTCTTTGTTGTTTATTTCTCTTCTTTTTAATCAAATAACTTCTTCCTCCCCTTTTAATCTGCTTTTTATTATTTTTACAATTATCTGGAAAATCAGGTAAAATCTCAGCTATACTTTCCTGGCCAAGACAACTATTAGTTTGACAGAATATAACCGGAACAGCTGTTATATCTGAATTAGTTACAAAAATATGAACAAACAGTAAAAACCTGAACGTAAAATATGAAAAACATAAGAGGTCTTAAAGTCAGATTCCGTTTTAAAAGAGGCTGCGTTCCCATCTGAAAATATCTGGAAGTTCCTAAAGGTACTAAGAGATTTTTGTTTGGGAAGAGGTTTGAGGTATTTGTGGGTTGAGAGTTTTATTTCATCTCTTATTTGGAGTAGGTTTTGGAGTAGGTGTTTGCTAGTGGGGTGTTCAGAGATGAGAACGCAAATTATACTATGCAGTTCTCATATATAATATTTTTAATATCTAATATTATATCTCTACTATATTTTTTAGTTGATCTCTCTAATTTTAGTTTATTAGTTTAACATTATACTATTCAACTAATAGGGCCAAATATATAAATGAAACATTTCTTTATTATCAGGGCCCAGGTCTACAGGGTTATCCGTACCTTTAAGTTTATCAGATCCCTGATTATATTATCCATTGTCATATCTCATTCGATAAATTTGATGTGTATAATTTTTCATATAAAATAATTTTTGTATGGCATTATCCTGATATAATGCAAATATTCTCATATTTACTCGAATGAGATTACTTCATGCGCGTATTGTATGTATGATACAGGGTGTATAGCAGGTATATCAGGAAAGCGAGAGCAAGGAAATATCTTGTATAAAAGATATTTGTCACTACTTTTTTCTCTGTGCTGGCTGAAGCGTCCTCTACTATCTTTGAATAGATATCCGTTTTAGTATAGACTTTTCCTCCGTTTTCAAGTACTGCTGTCCGGAAAAGAGAGTTTTCCCCGATATATGTATACTCATCCGGATAATTTGCCGAAGCGGGTCTCCAGGATAGGTTTCTGACTTCAGAAGTTTCAGACATTAAATCTTCTGTCAGGTTTACATCCAGCGGAGTTTCGGAAATTTTATGAAGTCCGAAGGTACTGGCAGTCACATATGATTCGTACATATTGTTGCCTATGGATGTGATCTCCATTGGCTTTTTGTCAAAATAAAGTTCTGGAGCTCCTTCTTTTTCGGTTGTTATAAGGATTCTGCCAGGCTGTCCCATTTTAAGATCCGGTACCTTAAGACGGATTCCTTCGGTCTCCGTGTCCGCAACTGCCCAGTTAAGAGTCCTTGTAATTATTATACTGTCATTCCCGGAATACAGGGGTGTTGCCCAGGGTATTCCATTCCCTTTTCCGTTATCGGTAGTAATCGTAGCAACACGCCCTAGTCCAAGCCTCCAGACCGTAATTATGGGTTTGCCAAGCCTTGTTATGACAAGGCGGTTTGCTTCGGGTTTCGGGGTAACTTCATTGTACCCTAAAATATCATGGCTTATGTCAGAAATATTCCGGGTAATGAAGTGCTTCGGGTCATAAACAACTATTGATCCGCTTGAATACTCATCTTTACGGTCTTCGGACTCTTCCGGGTTTTCGGAGAAGCTCACTTTTATTCTCTCTCCGGGCTCTATCCTGTTGTAGTTTTTAGACAGACCTATCTTGTTCATGAAGAGTTCTGCATAATACTGTCCTTTAGAAGTGACCTGGCGGGCAGTCTTAGGGGCATGTATGTGAACAAAATGGATACCAATCCCGTTACTTTCATGAAGGTTTTCCGCACACTGGATCGCCCGCTCAAACCGCGTATCTCCTTCAGCCGTGTTGCCAATGCCGCCGTCAGAGACAATTATGATTTCAGCTTCTGCGCTGTTATTCTGTGCTTTAAGTAGTGTGCGTGCAGTCATAAGCCCCCTTTCGAGGGATGTAGAGTCGCCTGTCGGAGTTATTTTACGGATTTCAGTATCAAGCCAGAGCCTGTTTGACTCTTTTGACATATCCACAAACCCGTTTGTGATATCCTGTCCTTTACTCCCGAAAGTAATCACATCCACCTGTGCATCTTTCAGGAGGTCGCTGTCAAGAAGGACAATAGCGTTTGAGAGGATATCGTCAAGAATCCTGCCTCCTGCACCATTGCTCTGCAGTGTGCTGGGCGAAACATCAAGCATAAGGACAACATTTCTGCCTCCCCTCCAGTTCGAAGGATTTGAAGTGACAGGCAGCAGTTCTTCAAACCTGGTCTCCTTATATGTATTGTCTGCAGGATAGTCAAATGAGGAGTCGCCTCCAACCACGACCATGCCGCCTCCGTTAATGACATAGGTCCTGAGGATTTCGCTCTCTGCGTCCGAGATTGTAGACGCAGCCTGATTGTCAATTACAACAGCATCCGTGCCATTAAGAGATCCGAATGACCCTGATACCCTTACATTGTAGATTTCTTTCATCGTGTTTGCAAGAGGAGAGTCGGGCTCATTCGTAACAAGCAAGACCTTTGGTTTGGGGGTTACATATATGCTTTTCATATACTGGTTGTTATCTTCGAAGTAGTCCAGGCTTTTAACGCTGATGCCTGCAGGGTGAAGGGTTGCCTTTACGCTGTGAGGTCCAAGGGTTTCAAATGTGTGGTTGAACTCTATACTTTCTACTCTGCCGGTCTGGGTAATTTCTCTTTCCAGCACTTTTTTATGGTCTACCGTGATCCTTACCCGATAACTCATCTTTTCTTCGGTAGCTTTCCTGATATAAACTTTAAAAAAAGCCTTATTATCAATTACAGCCTCGTTTTCCCCTTCAATCTCCACACTCAAATCTTCTTTAACAGTNNTAATTTTCAGGTGAAGCCTGCTGGATAATAGCGTCTCCAAGGGTGGTATGTATTCCTGAGACAGTTGTGACCGTCACAGGGACTCTAGTATTGAGTTTGTCTGCAACTTCTCCAGCAATTCCTTTTTCCAGCAATTCCATGCTGACACTTTCGTCAGAAATTATGGTTATTCTGGTGTGATTTATTTTCGGTGAACTCATTTCTGCAGAATAGGGTGCAGCAAGAGCGAGAATCAGAAGAAAGATTACGAGGACATGGACGAACAGATGTTTTTTATCGATCTTTTTTAAGAGACCCAAAAGCACAAGAAACACAAGAGGGCCGAGTAACATCAGTTCGCTTATGTGTAAAAAATTAAAACCATAAGGAAAATCAAGGCTCATATAATCTTCCTCCTTAACATGACTGCGTTTTCTATTATGAGGAGAAGCAATAAGGCGTAAATAAGGTATTTTCTGGGCCTGTCAGGAGAAGTTTTATGGAACTCTTGCCTCCTGATTTCTCCGTTCTCGCCTGTCAGGTTCAGCCTTTTTTCCGTAAAGGTATTTGATTCCCCGGCGTCATACAGGTTAACAGCTATGGTCTTCTGGTTGAGTTCATAAAGCCCGCATTCATCATAATAGACAAAATTGCTGCTGATAGTTTCTGCAGGGGTTTTAATCCTGACAGCCTGATCAAATGCCTGGTACCGTCCCGTGTTCACATTTGTCTCGCTTATGTCCCCTACTCCCCATACGTATCTCAGGAGTTTTATCCAGAACACAGGGTAAGTCGGAGTAGTTGCGAAATTATTCCATGCATCGTTTCCGGCAATATCACTGAACCCCACATAGGTTACTGTCCCGTTGTTTATATTCTTCAAGCAGACCAGAGGCCCCACCCCCTGTGCTTCTGCAAGGACGGCAGCATCCTGTTTTGGGACAGTTTTCAGGAATCTCCGGAGGTATACTTCGCTGAAAGAGACATCTTCAAAAATAGTCTTCCCGCTTCCGACGGTCTCAATATTGTAACTGCCTTTTTCCTCTATCGAGATTAAGTCTACCGGAAGAACAGAATAAAGTCCTTGCATCCGTAATGAATCATAAAGGCACTCGTTCCCTATAATTATAAGGTCTTTTCCATTTTTTGCAAAAGCCGCGATTTCCAGGGCATCACTGGCTGAAAGAGGCTTATGTTTTGAGTTTACTATTATGGTGTCATATTCCGAAGCATTGTCTGGAAGGTCCTGCCGTACATCTACCTTGACATCGGGCAAAAGGGATACCGCTGTTGCCAGAGAAGACCTTCCTGCAATTTTCTCCGGGTCCGTTAATATTAAAATTTTTTTGGGTGTAACCTCAGGAATTGAAATAAAAGCAATGTTATCGCAGGGTATCGCATCATTATTAAGGATTTGTACAGTCGACACTCCCTGCGGGATCTTTGAAAACTTTATTTGCTGTGTTCCGTATCCTGTAAGGTGTATCGGGCTACTTACTTTCGTGCCGGATGAAGAACCCACATTGTTTTCCAATTGAATATCAAGATTCGCACCTGCATCATTGAAACTCTTGACCGTGCAGGTATACTCATATGTCCCGTCATTACTGTCTTTCAAATAACCTTCCACAATTGCGTAATTGACGGTTTTATTGCCTACCTGCCTGAACTCCAGCTCCATATTTTTTGTGTTTGCAATCCTGATGTATGTTTCAGGTGCCCTTCCTTCCCAGTTCTCAAAATCCGATACAACTACGATTTTTCCGTTTTCATTTTCTTTTTCATTTATGGCAGTCAAAATAGTTCTTGGGACATCTGAGGGTGTATTTCTTGCTTCAAGCCGGTTAATTATTTTCTCCGCATCATCTTCACCCAGAGATTTTGCAAGCACTACAGGCATGCTTTCCGCAGCGATTATGGTGTTCTCCTGACCCAGGCTATCCAGTGCGATTAATCTCGCTTCTTCGGTCCGGTCAGGGGCTGTCATGCTCGCAGATGAGTCCACTATAATTACTACCTTTTCAGCATCAGTCTTAACATCATCTACAAGGGGGCCTGCAATTGCTATTGATAAGAGAATAAGGGCCAGCAACTGTAAGTAAAATAAAGGGTCCGTTATTCTTTTGCTGATAGTGCGCCGGGAATCAAGCACATTCTGGCTAATCTTTCGGACAAACATAAGGGAAGGCAGAATTATATTTTTAGGACGGGGCTTGAGCAGATATATTATTATAAGGGGAATTATACCTGCAAGCGCAGCCAGCCCCTGAGAGAATTCAAAGTCCATATGCAGAATCACCCTTCACCTATGATTCTGAGTACGGCATCAAACGGCTCGTTTTTTATGCTCACCCGGAAGTAAGGAATTTTAAAATCGTATGCGATTTTTTCAAGTTCAGCCATATGATTTGCATATTCCGAGGCATATTCTCTTTTAAAATTAGGTCCCACTGTAAAACTGATTTCCTCATTTGTCTCGCTGTCAATGAATTTTACTGCTCCGTCTACGGCTTCAGGCAGGTTAATTTCAGTCTCGTCATAAATATGTACAAGTACAAGTTCGTGCCTGGAAAGCCTGTTAATGGCACTTCGGATCGAATCAACACCGTCCAGAAAATCCGAAATTATCAGAACCATTGATTTTGATTTTATCCTTGGGCATATTGAGTCGGCGCAATCTGCAAGTTTTGTATTTCCTCTGACAGAAACCCTGGTCAGGGAATCTACTGTCCGCAGGAAATCGTCTCTGCCTTTGTAGGCTTTTGTGTAATCCACATCTTCTGCAAAGGTTGCAATCGTGTACACGTCATTGTGCTTCATTACAATGTAAGAGATCCCTGCGGCTATTGTTGATGCATATTCGAACTTGTTCGGCGTGCTGTCGGGAAAAAGCATGCTGCTGCTGGCGTCAAGCAGTACTACCATGTTAAGGTTTTTATCCTCTTCAAACCTGCGTATGTAAAGTTTTTCCGTACGAGCATACAGGTTCCAGTCAATTTTCTTTAATGAATCGCCCTGATTGTATTTTCTATGGTCTATAAGGTCAAGACCTGCCCCTGTCCGAGTTGATTGATGACTGCCCATATGAATTGCCGAAACCCGCTTGCTGAGCGGGATTGCATACCTATCGAGTTGGGTCAGGAATGACGTATCAATTGTGTGTTTTGCGCCAGCCATGTCTGATCTTGCCTCCAGTCATTTTTCTCTTGCTGGCTGAATCAGATAATTGTAAGCGTCTTCCTGTCTTCCAGGATTTTTTGTATGATTTTATCGCTCGTAATATTGTTTCTCGCAGCGTCAAAAGACAGAATTATTCTGTGGCGAAGGACGGGAAGAGTCAGCAAGTCGATGTCTTCCTTTTCAACGTATCCTCTGCCGTCGAGAAATGCATTCGCCTTTGCACAGAGGATGAGTGCAATTGAAGCACGTGGGGACGCACCTGCTTCTATCATATCAGGCATCCTTCGGGTCTGGTTCACTATATCAATTGCGTACTTTTTGAGTTTATTCGAAATCGGAATTCTGCGGGTTATGTGCTGCAGTTCGATAAATGTCTGTTTATCTATACATTTTTTTACAGATGGTCTAAAGGCTTCAGCATAACGATTTACAATTTCAAATTCTTCTTCCGGGTCAGGGTATTCCAAGCGAATCTTCATTAGAAACCTATCAAGCTGGGCTTCTGGCAGGGTATAGGTCCCTTCCATCTCTATAGGGTTTTGAGTCGCAAGGATAAAAAAAGGTTTATCGAGCAAATATGTCGTGCTTGCTACTGTAACCTGTTTTTCCTGCATTGCTTCTAGCAGGGCGGACTGGGTCTTTGGGGAGGCGCGGTTAATTTCGTCTGCAAGCACGATGTTTGCAAAAACAGGGCCCTGCTTGAATTTAAAATGTTTTGAACCTCTTTCGTCTTCCTCTATAATATCAGTTCCTGTGATATCTGCAGGCATAAGATCAGGAGTGCACTGAATCCTGCTAAACCTCATACTCATAATCTGAGAAATAGTGGATATGGTCAGGGTCTTGCCAAGCCCCGGGTTACCTTCAACAAGGACATGACCTTCGCAAAGCATAGCTATAAGGATCTGCCGGATCATTTCTTTTTGTCCGACAATAGAATTGCCAACCTCTCTAAATATAACATCAAAAATCCTGGGAGCTTTTTCATAAGTAGGTTTTAAGTTAAGTTCTGAATCTTCAAGCTGAATTTCCTGTAATTCTCTCATATTGCCACTCCACTATTTTTACGTAAATGATGCGTTTACTGCAAGGACATTTGCATTTTTTAATGGTTTTATTCGAATAAAAGGTGTCATTTGGATGAAAGCGTTTCAAAATATTGCTTAATCAGGGGTTCATACTCTTCCGGCAGGTTTTCCGAATAAGTCTGGCTATATGTAAATTTCTCATCAAAGTTACCCGAACTCTCATTGAATTTACTCGCAGTATTGCCATCTATCTGGCTTGTGAACCCGAGGCCTAGGGTGGGATTGATTTTCATCTCAACCTGATCTCCGTTTTTTATGATGACAGCCTCTACCTTGTACCTGGAATCTGAGACCGTCTCCTCTTTTTCTTCATAAGCTCTGGCATTGAGGTTATGAGCGTTGTCCCGAAGGTTCTCAATTATTTTGCCTGGAGAAATGTCAAGGCTAAAGCCCTCATATATGCAGAAAGTGACCGCGCCTGAAACCAGGAGGAGTACTAAAAATGACCTGAAAATCTGGTTTTTAGGGATTATTTTCCTTATTCTGATACCTGTAAGTTGGCCATGCACATCCTCAAACAAGTTCTTTGTGACAATATTGATATTCTGCCTATTATCGTATGCCGTGCTCAATTTTGTCTTGAGTTCAGGAAACCCGGTTTCAAGGAGGCTTATCAGGTTAAACTTACCTTTCCTGTCAAATAACCTGTAAATTAAACTGATAAGGAGAGTCAAAACAAGTGCACCTGTAGCCATTAAACAAAGATTAAACCAGTAAGTACTCAGGTATTCCTGGGACCTGCTCAGCTTATCCATGCCTGGAATATAGTACGCGAGCTCATACAGGTTAAACAAAATCATTACTAAAAATGATACTACAAATTTTTCAGCTGTTTTTAAAAACCCAAGGGTACGATAGGACCATGTGAGATATTTTTTATATTTCTCCAGAAGAGGCACTACAAGCATATAATCTCAAACCACATTTGTAATTTTTAGTAATTATATTGCGAGTGTTACTAAAAAAACTTTTCCAATATTTTAATTTTGATCCTGGCAAATTCCCAGCAATTCCCATCAATACAGTAACAACTATCCGGTCAATACAAAGGTAAACAAGCAGAATAATTGCCCCAGCAGATTCCCCTTTTAATCTCTGCCATATCCTGTATAATCAAAAAACTATATAATTGTATAAGAAGCGTATTTTTCATTATGTAACTTTCATAACTGATCTGGAAAATTATATCTGTTTCCGTGCCTCAAAGACTAAGAAATACTTCTCTTATCTCTTACCCCTCTAAAAATCATCTAATCTGGTGTAGCTCATTTAATCTAGTGTACCTTCCATATAGTTGATCTTGTCGAAACGAATTCCAGATCTATTTGAGAAGAAAAAGACCACCGATTTTTGAAATAGCTCTAATACATAATTCATTCTACAACGATCCCGTCTTTTAACCTTATTATCCTGTCGGCGTATGCCGCATGCCAGTCCTCGTGAGTGACCATTACTATCGTCTGCCCCTTTTCTTTATTGAAATTCTTGAAAAGCTCCAGGACGTCCTTTGAGTTCTTGGAATCCAGGTTGGCGCATGGTTCATCAGCAAAAAGGATGACAGGTTTGTGGGCAAGGGCCCGAGCAATGGAAACTCGTTGCTGTTGCCCTCCGCTCATTTTGGAAGGAAGCTGTGAGAGGCGATCACCCAATCCAACTGCGGTCAGGCTTTCGGCGGCAGCAGATTCATATTCTGTTTTGCTTTTACCCTGCATCATAAGGGATATGAAAACGTTCTCGACGGCGGAAAGTTCGGGAAGAAGAGCATAGTCCTGAAAGACATAACCCAGGTTGTGAAGACGAAACCTGCCTTTTTCTTTATCGGACATCATGGAGGTATCGGCACCGTTAATAATAACTTTCCCGGAATTGGGAGTATCAAGAAGACCGAGCTGGTTTAAAAGAGTAGTCTTTCCGGAACCACTGGGGCCCATAATAGCAACAAACTCTCCACGCCTGATTTTTACGGAAATGCCGCGCAGTACCCTTACTTCCACCTCGCCCATCAGGAAGGTGCGGACAATATCAACACCTTCTATTATGCTATCTTCTTTTCTTTCATCGGGCATGTTTTCAGTTCCGGTCTCATGTTTAACTTCTTCTTTCATTTCTCTTTCAATTTTATTTCCCATGCCTTTTCCTCCTTTTACTTGCCCCAAATTAATTCCAGGAGGTCTTTCTGTGTCAACATATAGGCAGGTACAACAGAGCCAATAATTGAGGCAAGGAATAGGAGAACTGCACGATTCAGGGCTTCGGCATTGTCCAGTCTCAGGCTCATGCTACCGAGAGGTATGTCCACCGGATGTGCTACTGTATATGGGGCAAGCCCAAAACGCATGAAAGAAAAACCNNTCTATCAAGCTGAGAATTCCTGCAAATTCGCGCCAGGTACGGATGTTTTCCCTGATACCCAGGGAAAGGAGGGCTGTACGGGTCTCGTATTCGTCCGTGCCTATGGTGGTCCTGACAGCTATTTCTTTTGCAAGGTCCTGGTTTTCCACCCCGAGCATCTCTTCCAGATCTGCCCTGTTGAT
>DUIO01000326.1 GCA_013330315.1 Methanosarcina sp.
ACGGTTGTTATGCACGGTACGACCTCAGATGATTTCTGCGAGATCCACCGCGGGACAAAGGTCAGAAAAATGCATACATCCCGAAGGGACGCTTTCAGGTCCGTAAATTCCCTTTCTGTAGGGACTGTTGATTACAGCACAGGAGAGATAAAGACATTTATCGACTATACCAGACGCGGAGAAAAATCCCTGAAATTCAAACCCGGAATGGAACCCAAATGTGCCCTTGTAAAGTTCACCCCGGGAGCGGACCCTGCAGTTCTTGACTATTATATAAACAACGGATATAAAGGACTGGTAATAGAAGGCACAGGGCTTGGGCACGTTTCCACAAAATGGATTCCTTTTATCCGGAAGGCTGTGGATGCAAAGATGCCTATAATAATTACATCCCAGTGCCTTAACGGCAGAATATGCGACCGTGTTTACGACACAGGCAGAGACATGTTGAAAGCCGGTGCGATCGAAGGAGAAGACACCCTTCCAGAAACTGCTCTTGTCAAGCTTATGTGGGTTCTCGGTCAGACTGACGAATTAGGTAAAGCTGTCGGCATGCTTAAAGAGGATCTCAGCGGGGAAATTACCGGGTGTACGCAGAGATAATTTCCAAAAAAGATCCTTAAAATAAAGAAATTAATAAAAAAGAAATTAGTAAAAAACAAGAAATTAGTAAAAAAGAAATTAGTAAAAATAAGAAATAAGTAAAAATAAGAAATAAGTAAAAGTAAACAATGAGCCCTGACCCGGGCTCTTGTAATTTCATCTGAAATTGCTCCTGTAATTTCACATACAATAACTTTTCTAATTGCAGCTTTCTGTTATGGTTTCTTGTTGAGAGCATAGTCATCTCTTTCGATAAAGAAAGATGAATAGGGACTGCAGGCACTTGAAGAAGACGGAAGAAAAGTAACAGGGCAAGTTCGGCTAATAGGATGGGTTCTGGCTGCAGGAAGAGAAATGGTCGGAAATTTTGCAGAATAAGCCTCTTATTTGTAAAGTTCACTTCAACCTGAAATTTACCCCGCTCAACATATTTAAATAACAAAAAGCTATAATGTACTGTGCTAACGAGTGTCATGTTAGCTGATAGCAGGAAAAATTCAGGTAGGTGTGTAGTAAATGGCAGTGTTAGGAATTGCAGACCCACAGATATGGCTTGCGTATGTTCTTTGTATCTTAAGCGCTCTCGGATGTATGGTTTACGGGGCACTGAAATGGAAAAGCGGGGAAGAAGAACAGGTAGTTAAGAGTGGGGTTCAGAGAACAGCAATCCAGGATCAATAAAACAGCTCTACCTGGCTCTCACTTCAGGCGTTCTATTGATAAGCCTGTGAAAAACAGCAATTAATACTATTCTGGAATGGTTTTTATGGCAATCAGTACTTCAACTCTTATCCTGTTTGTTATTATTTATCTTACGGCTACTTTCTACGTTGCCTACCTGGGATACAAAAAGAACTCCCAGACAGAAGGGTACATGCTTGCCGGTAGAGGAGTTCACCCTGCAATTATGGCTCTTTCCTACGGAGCTGCCTTTATCAGCACTTCTGCGATAATAGGGTTCGGAGGAGTAGCCGCTTCATTAGGAATGGGGCTTTTGTGGCTTGTTTTTATGAATATCTTCTTTGGGATCTTCATAGCCTTCGTTATTTTTGGTCCTTCTACAAGGCGTATGGGGCTAAACCTCGGAGCCATAACTTATCCTGAATTTATAGGAAAACGCTTCCAGTCAAAGTTCATTCAGGCTTTTTCAGGACTTCTGATCGGTATTTTCATGCCGCTCTACGCTGCAAGTGTTATCATAGGAGCCGGAAGGTTTCTCGAAACTACCCTTGGAGTTAACTATAACATCGCGCTGATAATTTTCACTATCATAATCGCTTCTTACGTGATTAAAGGCGGCCTACTATCAGTAATGTACGTGGATGCCATGCAGGCTGTCCTGATGCTGCTGGGAATGGGTTTTCTGCTTGTCTTTACTTACGTCAAGCTCGGAGGAGTCGTTGAGGCCCATCAGGCTCTCACCAGCATGTCAAATCTTGTCCCTCAAGCTCTTGCAGACCAGGGGCACAGAGGCTGGACTTCTATGCCTGCAGCAGGCTCTCCCATATGGTGGACAATGGTTTCCACAATTATAATGGGTGTGGGAATAGGTGTGCTTGCGCAGCCTCAGCTTGCAGTCAGGTTCATGACTGTAAAAGATGACCGTTCCCTGAAGAGAGCGGTTGCCGTTGGAGGTCCCTTTATCCTGATGATGGCAGGAGTTGCTTATGTTGTAGGGGCTCTCTCCAATGTATACTTCTACAGGACTACAGGCATGATTTCCCTTCAGGTCGTGCCGGAAGGAAATACTGACCTTATAATGCCCACATTCCTGAACCATGCAATGCCTGAGATGTTTGTATCTCTCTTCATGCTCAGTCTGCTTTCAGCTGCAATGTCTACGGCAGCTGCTCAGTTCCATACAATGGGCACAGCCATAGGATATGACGTCTACCAGCAAAGCATTATGAAAGGCAAATCCAAAGCAACTGTTCATGTTACAAGAATAGGGATTGCCTTTACTATTCTGATAGCGGTCGTTCTGGCATATATCCTGCCCATAAGCATTATTGCCAGAGCTACTGCAATGTTCATGGGCCTTTGTACAGCTGCTTTCCTTCCGTTATTTATCGGAGCACTTTTCTGGAAGCGTACGACAAAAGCAGGAGCAACTGCAAGCCTTGTAGTAGGATCTTTAAGCAGTCTTTTCTGGCTGACTTTTGTCCATGCAAAAGAAGCAGTTCCTCTTGGGATCTGCCAGGCAATCTTTGGAAAGGCGACTTTACTTTCGGGTACCTGGACTGTTGTAGACCCAATACTGGTCGCAACTCCCCTCTCTCTTATTGCGCTGGTCGTTGTAAGCCTTATGACACCTCAGTTTTCCCCCGAATTCCTGAAAAGGACTTTCAGACGCAGGTTTGAAGACGAAGAAGAGGAAACGTCAGAGACAGCATCACATAAAGCAGTTGAATCGACAGGCGTTTAATCCTGTTCTTCCTAAATAGGCGCATTTTCATGCGCTATCTATTTTTCCATTTGACCTTATTTTTCCATTTGACCTTATCTTGTCTATTATCCCTTTTTAAGTAAACAAAAAAGAAATGAAAAAAATAAGGAAAAAAATGAAAG
>DUIO01000039.1 GCA_013330315.1 Methanosarcina sp.
CAGGACCCAACATGGTTTGGAGATATAGAATTTGGCGGGAGGCTCGGAAATGACAATGAACAGACAACGCCAGGAAATAATAGTTTGGAGCAGACTCGGAAATAATAATTGGGAACAGATTCCGAAATAATAGCTGCGAGCAGTGACGAATAAAAACCAATTGATAATAACCGTTAAGCGAATACATGGAGAAAAGAAATTAAAGAGGGTTTCGAGAAGTCTCTGTAATCGATTCTATGTCCGTTTATCCGGAGACGGCCGGGTTCAGAGGCTTTCGAAATCCTTTATTTATTTTTTATTCAAAACCTGGAAAGGTTCTTAAAGGCTTTTAATTGCTGGCGGATGCTGCCTGTTTGGGGCAGGTTCCCTCAAGGCTTTTCATCTGGGGGTAGGAAAAGCCGTCGTCTCCGGGAATTCCTGAAAGGTTGCATGACACGTTTTTAACGCATTTCATATCGGAGCTGCCGTTAAGGGCGATTTTTTCGCAGGTAATACTGCATCCGGTTTCATCGCAGTCTGTACCGTCGCAGTCTGTACCGTTGCAGCCTGTCTGTTCACAGCCGACGCAGTCATCGCAGTTGCCTTCACAGCCGTCCTGGGCACAGGATTCTGCACAGCAGGCCCCATCACAGCAAACCCCACAGCAGGTTTCACAGTTTTCCTGACCGCATTCGCTGTTACAGTTTGCTTCGCCACAGGTCCCTACGCAGCAGGTCTCCCCGCATACGCCATCACAGCAATCCTCACCGCAGGAATTTTCGTCGCAGGAGATTCCGTCACAGCAGGTTTCATTACAATTNNCAGCAGGTTTCACCGCATGAGGTTTCGTCACATAAATTATCAGCGCATGAAGATCCGCTGCAGGACTCTTTGTCACATGAGGTTTCATCACAGGAGGTTCCATCACAGTTTGCCTGGCCGCAGTCTGCATTAGTACATGTTGACTGCTCACCGGCTGCCTGAGGGCATGCTGTCTGGCTGCTGTCTGTCTGATTACATGTTGAAGCTGCAGAGACTCCTGCAGGAAGTATAGCTAGAAGCATCAGCACAGCAGAGACGGATGCCATAACTTTGAAAACAGATTTTTTATTGAAATTCATTTTTTTCCTCCTATCTAATTTTGATCTGGAACAAATGTTCAGAGTCCACTGGGAAAATGAAAATATAAAGATACTTATTTCTTAAGCCCGAAATAAAAATCGGAAAATCAATTCAAAGCTTTATAAAGCTTGACCTTAATTTTCAAAAGGACATGACCTTATAAATTGTATTAAGCTATTCTCTTAAAAGTTATAAATCAAATACAGGTCTTCACATGTATGCATAACCTTTAATCTCCTGTTCAAGTCCCTTATATTAGGACGCTTCTCCCATGCGGGGTTTTTTATATAGATGGGGACTGTTAAAAGCCTTAAACTTTATAAAAGAGTAAATCCGCCAGGTTTCAGACAAAAAGAAAATCCAGAGAGTGTATCCGAAAGTATTGCTTTTCGTTGTCCATGCCTATTCAGGGAATAGTTTGCTCATATCTGCAATGCCCTGCGCGGCCTTATTACTATCTCTAAAATTTATTTTTTAGATCATGTAAATAACAGCAAATTTTAAAAAATCGGTGAATTGCATATTTCGGAATCTGACCTAAAAACCTTTATTTATTTAAGTTCAGGGTGTCATTCTGTATACTTTTTTTCACAGGCAAGAGATACAGATTAACGGTGAACGTAACGGTGAACGTTATTTTGCAGATTTTTCTCTGCAATAAGCGTGATAGGACTGCGCCGGAAAAGCCGGAAGTCAAAATCTCAACCTACTGGATCAATTTCTTATTAATTGTCATATCTGAGGACTGTTTTGTCATGTCTGATAACTATTTTGTTATATTTCCGGACTGCTTTATAAACCATTATAAAAATTAGATAAGTTTAAATATGATCTTATCTTTTGTTGTAATTGTTAACTATTGATAATTGCACTATTTATTACGGTAAAACAGTAAGTTTTCATTATATAAGCTCCATGTAAATTCCCGGACGCGTAAAGACCAGAGCTGAATCCAGCTTAAGGTCCAGGGCTTAAAACAGCTACTTCTGAGCCCTGCAGTTACAGATATGGCGTTCCTGAGGAAATATGTACGATAAAGAAAAAACAAGAGAAGGCTACCTGTTACTTCTGGAAAGGGAGATGCTCTACAACAAACTGATTGATAGAGAAATTTTTCAGCGTATTTCCAGAGCCAAACCGGAAGGACTCGAAAATCTTAGCAAACAGCAACCTACAGTTATCATGATAATCGGCATGGTTGGGGAAGTCATTCCTTCATACCTCGGCCTGTGCATGAACCTGGACAGAAGCAGCCTCTCAAGGATGATAGATTCCCTGGAAAAAAAAGGAATTGTAAGGAGAAGAATAGACACTGAAGACAGGAGAAAAGTTCTGATATCCTTAACTGAAAAAGGAGAAAGGTACTACCAAATCATCCTGGAAATCATAGAAGAAATTCACGCTTCTGTCATAGGATTTCTTGGCGAGCAGGATATTGAAAAGTATAGAGCCTGCCTGAAAACAGAAGTAAATTTTCTAAGGATAATCGATTCCAAACTGGAGGCAGGAGAATAATCGTGAAGAGATCTGCCTGTAAAATAGGAGGGATGCCTGAAAGAAAATACACCGAGACATAGAAAAAGTGCTTGCAGGGACTTAGTAAGCTCCTTACCCTTTACACTAAGGAGTAAGTTATCAAAAAACGTAAAAGATACCTCATAAAAACGTAAAGAATGCCTCACAAATAGTACTGCAAACGAAAGAGCGTACTAAAGACTGACCCCGAAATTCGGTTCCAGATGAATCTCTATACCCTAAAAAACACTGCTTTCAGTCCTTTTGAGCCTGTACCTGCAAGTATTTCATTCTAACTTATTAAAGTAGCTTAATCTGACATTCAGAGCAAACAGAGCTGGTCCAGGTCAGTTTTCTGAATAAAAGTACAGTATCAGGGATATTGCTTGAATTATTTTCATGGAGAAATCTGTTTTGATCAGCTGTGGCTGTAGATTTTTTTCCTGAAAAACTGCTGACGATCTCCCATCATGTAAACTTAATTAAGAACTTTAATTCTGCACTTAATTAAAAAATTTAATTTGGCAATTTTCGAAAATTACAATCGATCTGAGGATTCGGATAAATCTATCCGGAATTTGGATATAATCTGCCAAAAATGAAGAATGTTTCGACAAAGTAAATGATGCCTGTAAGGAGGTATCAGCGTAAAAAACACATTCGAAAAACTAGGAGTTTTAATCCAGAGTAACCGTCCTGCGATAATTACTCTGATGTTCCTTTTTATCCTGATGTCTTTTCAGGGAGCACAGTTGATCGAGATGGCTTCCGGGACGGAGACTTTTGTTTCTAAAGGCACACAACTGTACAAAGACTATGACCACCTCTTCAAGAAGAACTTCGAAACCGACAGCATTGTAGTGATGGTTCAGGGAAACGAGGTCGCATCTGAAGCCGTAATGAAAGCCGCAGACCGGCTGGAGCAGCAGATGACGATTGTCCCGGGAGTTCAGTCTTTTACAAGCCCTGCTACATTGATAAAGCAAATCAATTACAAAGTCTCCGGAAGGTCAAAGGTCCCGGATTCGGATAGGGAGGTTCAGGAACTGCTTGCTAGTCAGCCGTCATTATTCGAATCCCTCATACCTGACAAGACTCATATGATGATAGTGATAAAGGTTTCAGGCAGTGCAACTGACCAGCAGAAAGAAGATATCCTTAATGCCCTGGACACCTCGATCAAAGAAGCTGCTTTTCCTCCAGGGTACAGCCTCATAGTTACCGGTTCTCCCGCCCTGCGGGTTGATATAAACAAAGAGATGACCCGGAGTTTGGGTCTGCTGCTCGGAATAGCCTCAATCCTTATGGTCTTCGTGCTCCTCCTTGTCTTCAGGCATGTAAGGTGGGGACTTTTGCCTCTACCAGTTGTGCTTCTGGGTGTCTTTTTTACTTTCGGGTTTATGGGATATGTCGGGGTGCCA
>DUIO01000349.1 GCA_013330315.1 Methanosarcina sp.
TGCTGTCTGTGAACCTGACAGCTGCTGCAATTAAAATCCTGGGAGGAAAGATCCTTGCAAGGCTTGTCCTGCCAACTGTTGCAAACGGAAAGACCAAGGACAAAATCGATGAAGAAATAGAAGAGAAAATGCCCAGGCTGGAACAGATGGGAATTACCCTCAAGAATCTTAACAACATTCTTGATACTGACAAGCTCGTGCCTGGAAAAGATGTTATTTTTTCAGCAACAGCAGTAACTCCAGGTCATTTCCTGCGTGAAGTCCACCTCTTTGGCGGAGGAGATGCCAGAGTGCATACGATTTCTATGGGGGCATCCGGAGCTGTCAGGTTCACAGACAGCATCTATATTAAGGATAAACGGGATACTCCTCTCTATCTTTAATTTTCTTTTTTACCTTCTTTTTTACTTTCATTTTTACTTTCATTTTTATTCCTTTTTGAATATGGATAAATAAAGATTACTTCTTTTCTCAATTTATCAAAAAAATGTGTATTATCTACATTAACTATAAATATCAGATAAATCTCTGGGCAGACTAAAGATTTCGAGTCAATGTACCGGTTCAGAGCATAAAATTGAACTTTCGAATTAACTTTTAAAGTAACTTCTACATTAACTTCTACATTAACTTCTACATTAACTTCTACATTAACTTCTACATTAACTTCTACATCAACTTCTACATCAACTTCTACATTAATTTTCACATCAACTTTCAAATCAAAATCGAAAGTATAACTCGAAGGTATAACTCGATACGTTAGCCAGGTTAAATCGAATATTAAATATCGAATATTAAATATCGAATATTAAATATCAAATATTAAATCAGACTACCAGTTCAAATGTGAAGGCAGAATATGAAAATATATCTTGAGAGTTTTGGCTGTTCCGCAAGTCAGGCATCAGCCGAGATTATGAAAGCAAGCGTTGAAAGGTTTGGGCACGAATTATTGAGTCCTGACGCTGCCGGGCAGGCAGAAGTTTATATCTGCAACTCCTGCACAGTGAAGTATACAACAGAACAAAAAATTCTCTACAAAATCCGCACTATGGGTGAGAGAGGCATACAGGTTATTGTTTCAGGCTGCATGCCCGAAGTCCAGCTTGAAGATATCCTGCATGCAAATCCCGAAGCCCATATTCTTGGTGTAAATGCGGTTTCCCGCTTGGGTGAACTTCTCTCCTCGATCGAACAGAGGAAAAATGCCGGACTGCCCGGAGGAGAACGTCTGGAAATGCGAACTTCCGAGCCCCTGGGTTTCCTTAATGTGCCGCGAGAACGTTCAAACCCTAACATTCATATCTGCCAGATCTCCCAGGGCTGTAATTTCTCATGCTCTTATTGTATCGTAAAACATGCGAGAGGCAAGCTCCGCTCTTTTCCGCCTGAAGAAATCGTAAAAGATATACGCTCTGCAGTCGCAGATGGTTGCAGGGAGATCTGGCTTACTTCTCAGGACGACAGCCAGTACGGCATGGATACAGGAGTCAAACTGCCTGAGCTCCTGAAGGTGATCTCGGAAATTCCGGGCGATTTCAAAGTCAGGGTTGGTATGATGAACCCTTTTTCCGTCCTCCCTATCCTTGACGATCTGGTAGAAGCCTTTGATTCAGACAAAATTTTCAAGCTTTTACATCTGCCGATTCAGTCCGCTTCTCATTCAGTCCTGAAAAAAATGAATCGTCTGCATAAAATGGATGCTGTGGATGAAATTATTACTAAATTCCGTACTCGCTTCGAAGATATTTCCCTCTTTACGGACATAATCATCGGCTTCTGCGATGAGACTGACGAAGACTTTGAAGAAACCGTAGAGTGGGTAAAAAAATACCGTCCGGAAAAAATCAATATTTCCAGATATTCTCCCCGCCCGCACACTAAAGCCTTTTCTTTCCGGAACTTAGATTCCAGGATTTCCGTACAACGTTCACATGAACTGCACAAAGTATGTGAGCAGATAAAGCTCAAATCCAAGAAGGAAATGATTGGCTGGAAAGGCAGGGTTTTTGTCTCGAAATATACCGAAATAGGAGATGTCCTCACTCGTACGGATTCTTACCGTCCGGTTGTAATCAGCGGTTCCAATCTCAAGCCCGGTGAATACGCTCAGGTGGAAATTACAGGCGCGAAGCCTGGATATTTCCTGGGAAAGCTCGTCGGCTAAAGGCGGGGAAAATCTAAATCAAAAATGCATATATAAAGAAGACTTAAATAGAAGAGAACCGGCCTTTTTGCTGCTTTGATTTTTTCTTCATTTTCTTTTTAATTTTTTCTTTATTTTTCTTTACTTTTTTACTCGATTACCTCTCATTCACTTTTTATCTTTCAGCTTCTTATTTTTATTTGTCTATCTTTCCAATAAAAAGCAAACATTTATGTACATAACTGTCTTATATTTTTTACTTAAATCTTTCAGTTCTTTACAATCTTGCATTCTGGGGTGAGGCATATAGCTGGGAAAAAATCTATTAGATATTCTTTTTTTAATTACTCCCGGTTTTTTCAGGATAGCAGTGCCTATATTCCTTACGCCGTAATTGGGATTTTCATTGTCCTTATAGCAACCTTTGCCTCAGTTTACCTTTTGAAAATGGACAGCGAGGTTGCAGAGACAATCTACACTACAGAGAAAAGTGACCCCGAACAGACAGCTATCAATCTCGTGGCATCCGACCTTGCCCGCTGCCTTAACTATGCTGGCATGGAAGCCCTGGAATGGCAGGGAGAACATCCTGTGATCGTGCCCGAAGGCTCTCCGGTTAATAGGGTATCTGAAGATAACTTTATGGCAACTCCTCAGAACCAGAACCTTGAGAAAGGGGATACCCTTCAAATTTCAATAAACCTGCCGTCAGACGTATGGGGTAAAATCGAATCTTTATGGAAAAATAGAGACGTCATCCTTGTCGTAAAAGATTCTGCAGGACAGCAATTAAAAAGTGTGAACTACGGTAAAGCTACAGGTTTTCTTCAAAAGGTTTATTTTTATGAATATATGGAAATACCGGAAAACTCAAAGGCCGGATATGCATCCATAGAACTTTATTACGGAGATGAACTCAAGGCTTCTGACTGGTTCCAGATTGAAGCAAGTCCCATGAAAGATATTACTGCAGAAGCTTTTAAACGGCTACTTTTGGCAAATTATCAGGGTAACAGCCACACATTCAGGGAATTTGCCATTAATGTAGAACCTGACATAGAACCCGAACAAATTAAAATAAGAAAAGTTAAAGGAACTTTGCAGCGGGAAATTTCCCCTTCCAATAATAACTATACGATTTACTATATATTTGAAATTCCTGCTTTAAACTATACTCTTGTAAATCTCGAATCCGGAGAAACATACAATATGAGTATGAACCTCTCCACACTTATCACTTCACGGGAACCTTTGCTTGAAGAACTTGTAAAGGAATATGAAACCGCTCTCGGAACATCATCAAGCCTCGACTCAACTTCCAATATCGTGCTTGGAGCAACAAACCTCAGGACTTTTATCTACGGCCCGTGGCAGCACTACGCAAACGGTCCCCTGAATATTTTGACTAATCCTTCCCTTGCAAGTTCTGTCAACGGAGCCACACTTTATACACAGAAAAAGGTTTTTGACTCCGTTGATCCTCTGGCTCTCACATATACTACCTATTATAACGGCAAAGTCCTGTATGAAGATGTTTGTGCTTCCGACAGTCAGGTGAGGGGTTCAGGCTTGATAAATTCGACCATTGTTAATTCAAGAGTACCCAATTCAACTTACTCAAATAATTCTTACTCAAATACTTCTATTTCCTCCTACGAAACGGATAAAGGCGTGAATCTGACGAGTACTTACGATTCTCTTGCAGCAAACAGGTCTTTCTCCCTTGATGTGGAAGAAGGGATAGAGAAATCCCTTGTGGAAGCAGATACATCCTATAATGAGCTTTCCGAATATTCGGAGATAAAAGTTTCAGCCTCGGACTATACAGAAGGAGTACTCGATGGCTGGGTTTTTAATGATCGCGTGTGGACGAAGGAAAACCCTGATCTCATTCACGCCGTTACGAATAGCGTTTATACGGCTCCGGTCCAGGGACAGGTCCTGAGGGACGGCTTCAACTCTCCTGCCCCTCTTGCTTCAACAATCAAAGCAGATTTTGACAGGGACTCGGTTTCATACGGCGGACACGCTGTTAGCTGGGACTCGAATTATTTTGCATCGGGTACGCATGCAGGGTCGCTTGTGCCTTCTTACTCCTGGAACCAATCTGCTACAAATTTTTATTCAGAAACCATGAACCCCGGAATCACCCCTCCAAGAGGGAAGCTGAAAAGCTGGTATATCACGGATGCCTCCATTAGATTGAATTCCGTAGAAATAAGTAATGTAAGAGTTGAGCCCCATTATGAGTACAGGGCTAATGACAAACTGGTTGCCGAATACAGGAGCAGTGACGGCTACCTCAGTAGAGAAGACCATACCTTTGACTGGGGCATCCGTTATGATATCTATTACAACATCAGGACAACATGGAAGGTTGATTACGACTATACATACACGTACGTCTGGCATACGGTAAATCGTAACCCTAACGGCGGTACAACCATAGAAGCACACTCTGCTACAGAAAGAGGCTCGAAATCCAAAACAGTAAGTAAAACCGACTCAGAATCTCTTTCCCACACCAGAGCAGAATCCGAAAACCTTACAATAATTTACTACCAGCGCCCTCCCACAGGCGGTTACAAAGGAATCTCAACCTACACCGACCCTATCGAAAGAGAATACAAAAACACAACCCTTTACACAGCCGATGCAGAAAGATTTGACCCCTGCTGTGCCGATGCCGCAGACAAATACCGTACTGCTTATGTGGACCTGAGAGCAATCGAAAGCACGTTCTGGGCTTATCCTGACGGAAAATATCTTCCACAGCGCGCAGTCAACTGTGATATTCCTCCATGGCTGCACAGGATAATGGCTGAAGAAGTGCTTGAAATGCTAGATTCGATTGAAAAGGATAACCCCACATTTAGTTACTCTCTCCTCGAATCTCCCGGTCAGGACCCCACAGACCTCCAGGTGAATACTGCTGAAAAACTCATTCTTGATCTCAAAGCAGACCGGGAAGCCTACGTAAACAAAAGGCAGCACCTTACGTCTAAAGGGAAGATGTATAGTTCAAGCGACTCTGCAAGATACATCGCAAGAAATGAAGCCTTCAACCGGCTGCTTAAAGA
>DUIO01000180.1 GCA_013330315.1 Methanosarcina sp.
GCCGCGCTAGTCTTATCCTGTGCAGGGAGCCTTATTGCCGGACTGCTCGTCTCCGTTTTATTAATAAATAGCGATTTCACTGCAGCCGGCTCCTGGGTGGCTGGACTGACCATTGCAGCTGCAGGTTTTCTTTTTGCGGGAATCGGCTTATTGACGGCACAAATCTATGAAGACGCAGAAAGCGCTCGAAAAACTGTATTTGCTTTAATTTTTGCCAGTTTTATTCCCATGGTATTAAATAATGTAGAAGGTGGAAATACCTCATGGGCATGGTTTGTGCCGCAATCATGGTTCCGCCTTACAGTTCCTTTTGGAGAGAATAACTTTTTACCGTTAATTATTTTTTCGGTATTTTCCACAATACCGGCTGGTTTGTCGTACGTTATATTGTCTCGCCGGGACCTGGGAGCAGGACTATTATATGCCAGACCAGGCCCAGCTGAAGCGTCATCCGGTTTGAGCAGCCCACTGGGGTTGGCCTGGAGGCAGCATAAAAGTACGTTAATGAGCTGGGCTCTAGGCATGATTTTCATTGGCGGTTCTCTGGGAATAATAACCCCAAACATAGCCGAGACAATAAGTTCCATGCTGGTAGAAATGAGTGCCTGGGCAGCAACCATGGCAAGGCTGGGAAACAGGGAAGGTTTCATTGCAGTTTCAATTTATCTTCTGGGACTCATGGCAGGTACGTCCGTTTACGGCATCATGACTGTAATGAAACTAAAAAAGGAAGAAACAGAACATTTTGCTGAAACAATATTGGCCAGACCTATCAGCCGGACCCGATGGATGAGCAGCTACTTAATTATGGCATTTGCGGGAAGTATTGTTATACTTTTTGCGCTTGGAATGGCTGCGGGACTGGGATGGAGTCTAGCCTCAGGCGATATGGCCCTGTTGCCCCGTACCATGATAATGAGTCTTTCCAAAATCCCTCCTGCCTGGACAATTATTGGAATCTCCACAATGTTTTATGGGTGGTTGCCCCGCATATCATCTCTTTTAAGCTGGACTATACTGGGTTCGTTTATTGTTATAGAGATATTCTGGGAGGTTGGGCTTGTCAAATGGTCTGTGCTGCAAGCTACTCCATTTGCCTATGCACATTACAGTATTCCGATCAATGAGCTGTCAATTTCTTCACTACTGATACTGATATTTTTGTCGGCAGTGTTTACCTGGATTGGTATAATAGGATTTAGACGCCGGGATATAGGAATATAAAAAATAGAATTAAAGATAAATGAGAATTTCAACAAAAGCTGTAAAAACATCAAAAAGCTGTAAAAATATCAAAAAGAAAATTGGGATTCGGTCACAGAAAGTTGAGATTCAATTTCCGAAATTAATCAAAAGTAAGAATGTGAATAAAGCGGGCTCGAAGGGATTTGAACCCCCGACGTCTGGGTTAGAAGCCCAGCGCTATATCCTGGCTAAGCCACGAGCCCTGATTGCTTATTTTACTGCGGAATACGAAATGCCCCTTTTAAGATAAAAGCTTTTTGCATGAACATCGCAATTTGGGCAGTACAAAATCTTAAAATATTTATGTGGAAGCGGAATTGTAATATATATTCAGTATCTACCCACTTTACTTGGAGTGTTTCTTAAGGACCTCAGAATGACAACTCTTCCCGAGTTCTGAGTTCCTTTAAGATCTTCGTATGGGACGTACTTACTGCTAAAAGAGTGAAAAAGTTAAATGGGCTATTGGCTTGTAGATAAAGGACTGGACAGGATTGAAAGCTCCGGTTAAGTACCCTATAGGCAATAAAAACTGAAAAGGATGATTTGCAAATGAGTGAGTTACTGATTTATTTAGATGGGAAATTTGTCCCCAAGACCGAGGCCAAAGTTTCGGTTTACGACCACGGCTTCCTATATGGAGATGGTGTGTTCGAAGGTATAAGGGCATATAACGGACATGTTTTTAAGTTAAAAGAGCATGTTGACAGGCTTTATGACTCGGCAAAAGCAATTGCAATGGACATACCCATTACAAAGGAAGAAATGGCCGAAATAATCCTTGAGACTCTCAGGAAAAACAACCTCAAAGATGCTTACATCCGCCCTATTGTCTCAAGAGGAATCGGCGACCTCGGACTTGACCCCCGCAAGTGTGAAAAGCCAAGCATCATTGTTATTGCCCAGGGCTGGGGAGCTATGTACGGTGATCTCTATGAAGTCGGGCTAACAGGAGTCAGCGTCTGTGTCCGCAGGAATGCCCCCGATGCCCTGTCCCCAAATATCAAGTCCCTGAATTACCTGAACAATATCCTCGCAAAAATAGAAGCAAATGAGAAAGGAGGAGACGAAGCTATCTTCCTTGACCAGAACGGCTTTGTGTGCGAAGGCTCCGGAGACAATATATTCATTGTCAAAAATGATAAGGTCTTTACACCCTACACAATAAGCAACCTGAAAGGGATCACAAGAGCAACAGCCATTGAGCTTCTGGACGAGATGGGTTACAAAGTTATCGAATCAAACCTTGGCCTCTTTGATCTTTACACTGCAGACGAAATCTTCGTTACCGGAACAGCAGCCGAATCCGCCCCCGTTACCAGGCTTGACGGAAGAGTCATAGGTACAGGCAAACCCGGGCCCCTGACAATGAAGATGGTCGAAGCTTTCGACAGAATCACCCGGAGCACTGGCACCCCCATTTATAAATAAAAAACTGGCTTGATAAAAGAGGCCTGGCCAGGAAAATAAAAAACAAAAAATGCGGGATTTTCCCGCCACAAACCTTTTTTCGATCCGAATCTTTCTTAACTAACCATTTTAGCTAATACCCGTTTTAGTTGCTGGTATTTTTCGGAGTTTTTTGATTTGAGAGATATTTTTACTGAACTCCATACTTTACCGATGCCCTGAGCCATTTTTTCCAATCAAAGCCGTATATCTTTTTCCTGCAGGTTCCGGCATATTCTGGTTTCAAGAGAAGTTGCAGATGCAAGAACGGATTGATATATATTGGGAAACGCTATTAAGGTAAAAAATCCATCTGAAAACCGATAAGACTGAGGGTTTGATGCTGATGAAACGTAAAGAATTTCGGGAACTTGTCTCTGTAGGGGAAGCACGAAGAATAATAAACAGCCTTCATGTTCTTCCGGAAAAGGAAAGCCTAGCTCTTGAAAATGCATACGGAAAAATCTTTGCAGAAGACATAATTACTGAAATTAATGTCCCGCCTTTTCCCAGAGCTGTTATGGACGGCTATGCTGTCAGGGCAGAAAATACATATAACAGCACTGAAACAGAACCTGTGAAATTAAAGCTCCTTGGGAATATCCCTGCCGGCTCAGATTCAAAATTTACGGTTTCGACAGGTGAAGCTGTGGAGATCGCAACAGGGGCCCCAATTCCCGAAGGTGCTGACGCAGTGGTTATGGTCGAATATACCTCTGAAGAGAAGGGAATTGCATCTGTTTTCAGACCTGTAACAGTGGGTGAAAATATAATGAAAGCAGGCTCCGATATTTTAAAAGGGGAAAGAGTACTGCGCAGGGGAAGAAAAATCGGTACAAGAGAAATAGGAGTTCTGGCTTCCATAGGGAAAAAAGAAGTTTCCGTACTCAGGCTGCCCGTAGGGATAATTTCTACTGGGGACGAGCTTGTCAGTCCCGGAGAAAAATTGATTCATGGAAAAGTATATGACGCAAATTCCTATACGCTGTATGCAGGGGTTCAGGAATGCGGGGCTCTCCCTCTACTTTACGGAATTGTGAAAGATGATGAGAGGGTGATGAGAAAAGCACTTGAAACTGCAGTTTCTGAATGTGCCCTTATCCTGACTTCAGGCAGCACATCCTCCGGGGCAGGGGATGTAATGTACAGGCTAATAGACGAGGCAGGAGAGACTCTTGCCCACGGGATTAACATAAAACCCGGAAAACCTGTTGTTATCGGCATCATAAGAGGCACACCCGTCATAGGGCTGCCCGGAAACCCTACATCTGCTCTGATGATTTTCAATGAATTTGTAGCTCCGCTCCTGAGAAAATCTATTGGGACAGAGTCAGGAGTTAGAAAAATAGAAAAAGGAATTATGGGTACGGACCTGCGCTCCGAAGGAAGACAGCAGCTCCTTCCTGTAGGAATGGTAAGAGGCAAAGCTTATCCTGCAGACCGGGGTTCGGGAGCCATAACCTCCCTTTCAGGAGCAGACGGTTTTATAGAAATTCCGCCGGAAACTGAATTTATAGAATCAGGAACTCAGGTGGAAGTGACCCTTTTCGGAGAAGTTGAAAAGCCGGACCTTCTTATAGCAGGCGGCTTCTGTCCCGGACTTGATATTCTGGAGGACCTCAGCGGGCTTCGGTTCAGGACGCTTTATACCGGCTCAAGCGGCGGCTTCAGTGCAATTGCTGCAGGTACGGCTGATATTGCAGGTGTGAATATACCCTCAAAGCCAGAAAGGCAACATGGTACCCTGCCAAATCAAATTCAGTACAATATCCCGACAATAAAGAGCATGGAGCTTTCAGGCACTGTGCTTGTCAAAGGATACAGGCGAGAAGTCGGGCTCATTGTCAGGCAGGACAGCGAAATTTCCGGACTTGAAAATCTGCCCGGAAGACGCCTGATTAATCGGAATATCGGTTCAGGCACAAGGGCCCTCCTTGAGCTGAAAATTGCAGAGATTGCGGCTGAAAAAGGAATTAGCAAAAAGGAATTTACCGATTCGGTTCCCGGATATGCATCCGGGGCAAAATCGGAAGTTGCAGTCTACGAGGCTGTTCTTTCAGGAAAGGCTGACGCCGGAATCGGTTTAAAGAATTGTGCGGAAAAAAACAGCGGCCTGAAATTCATAAAATTCGCAGAAGAGGAATATGATTTTCTTATTAGAAAAGAAGTCCTCGATACTTCTGAAGTCAAAAAATTTCTTCAGGCACTTGGCTCCGCAGAATTCGCTTCAAAACTTCCTGCAGGACTGAAGGTGTATGAAAGGACCGGAGAGATAATTACATTTTAACGGCGCCTGCTATTAATAATTGGTAGACAACTTATATCAATAAGGTTTAAATATTATTATACTTATTAAGTGATATAAATTAGAAATATATATCAGATTTACTCCAGAATGAGATCAGATATATTTCAAATTTATATTAGGTCTATTCCAGAATCTTGATCAAACAGTAAATTAAACCCTGAGACAGCTCAATAATTTAGAATTCTCAGATCAAGCAATAAAGGATCAAGAAATAAAATTATTTCATGCAAAGAGATTATAGTGAAAATTAACTCAACCAGTAAAAACCATTTAGGGAAATAAATCTATTCCATAGGTATATATATTGCATCCAACTATTCAGGATAAAATATCCATATAAAGGATCTGTTTTGGATCAAAAAAGGTTTATAGAGACCGTTTGGGTGCGGTTTCTTTTTTAGAGAACTATGAAAATCATTTCTTCAGTCCCGAAATCGGCAGGTTCCAGATGAGCAGCATACAGGAGCAAATACAGGAAGTAGAAGAAGAAATCCGAAAGACCCAGTACAACAAGGCAACTTCTCACCACATAGGCAGGCTGAAAGCTAAAATAGCCCGCATGAGGGATGAAATTGAGAAGAAAGCCTCCTCGAAGGGTGGAGGAGAAGGTTACTCGGTCAAGAAATCAGGAGACGGTACTGTTACTCTAGTGGGTTTCCCATCTGTGGGAAAATCCACGCTTCTGAACAAAGTTACAGGCGCAAAATCAGAAGTAGGAGCGTACGAGTTTACCACACTTACAGTTGTACCCGGAGTACTTGAGCATAAGGGCGCAACAATTCAGTTCCTTGACGTACCAGGGCTCGTAAAAGGCGCATCTTCAGGAAGAGGACGCGGAAAAGAGGTCATATCTGTTATCCGCAACTCTGATATGGTCATTTTCTTGCTTGACGTTTTTCAGCCAAAGCACTATGAAGTGCTTATGGACGAACTTTACCAGGCAGGGATCCGCGTAGACGAAGTCCCACCTGACGTTACTATCAAGAGAAAGGACAGGGGCGGAATTGAAATAAATTCAACCGTTGACCTCGACCTTGATGAAGAGACAATTAAAGCAGTTCTGGATGAATACAAAATCCACAATGCCCATGTCCTGATAAGAGAGAATATCACTGTAGACCAGCTTATCGATGTAGTCCTGGGCAACCGGAGTTATGTCCGTTCTTTGATTGTGGTCAACAAAGTGGACCTTGCGTATCCTCAGTTAATAGAAGAATGCCGGCAACTTTATCCAGACTCGATTTTTATCTCAGCCCATGAAGGTATTAATATCGAGACTCTCAAAGACTCTATTTACGACTGCCTGGGCTTTATTCGAGTCTACCTCAAACCCCAGGGACAGCCAGCAGATATGGAAGAGCCGCTTATAGTTATGGGCGGCACGAACATAGGACAGATATGTGACCGTTTACACCGTGATTTCCGCAGGAAATTCCGCTATGCCCATGTCTGGGGCCCGTCCGCAAAACACCCCGGGCAGAGAGTAGGGCTTGAGCACGTCATGGAAGACGAAGATATCCTTACAATAATTATCCAGAAGTAAATTACTAAATTAACAGGACTAAAATTATAGGAAGTAAACTATCAAAAGTAAATTATCGGAATAAAAACTATCAAAAGTAAAACAATCAGAGCAAAATTGTAAAAAATAAAAGAGAAAAGAAAGCGAAAGAAAAGAAAGAATTCCGTCTTTCGCATTTATTACTGAACTTTAAGTTTTCATTATATTTTCGGGTCTGATCCGTAAAAGATCAGACTTACTTAGATCCAATATTTTCCAAACCCAATATCTTAATCCAACTTTTTTCAAATCAAACCTTTTTAACCGATATTTTACTGAATTAGACGTTATTTTGACCTTTATTGGTATTTAAAGCGCCTGAAGGGATTCAGAATTGTTGGAGAAAACATTTCTTTTTCTGTTATTCTCGGATTCTATAGAGTTTTTACTTTCGACTTCTTCCTCGAATTCTGCAGCGCATTCAGCCGGGCTTTTCCGCGGAGACCTTTCAGGAACTTTTATCTGGAGTACAACCTTTCCGCCTGTTCCGATACCATATCTTTTCTTTGCAGCCCCGATAATTGCTGCAAGCATACCGGAATAAGATATATTCGCATAGGCTGCCATTTTTGCAAGGTGCCCATCCCAGCACCATCCAGGATTCGGGTTTACCTCGAGCAGCTTTGGCTTTCCTTCAGCATCAAGTCTCCAGTCAAAGCGAGCATAATCGCGGCAACCAAGTCTTGTAAAGAGAGCGAGGCAGCATCTTACAATCTCTTTTTCAGTCTTTTCAGGAAGGCCTGCAGGCACGGACCTGATATTCCAGTAAGGAGAATCCGGGAGCCATTTAGCTTCATATCCGCAGATTCTGGGAAGCTCTTCCGGAACTGCAGAATAATCCTCCTCCGTAATAGGCAGCACAGTACAGAAAGGCGGGTTTCCGATAATGCCGATACTTATGTCTTTTCCCGGAAGGAATTCTTCCAGCAGGAAAGGCTTATCTGACCCTATTTTTTCCCGAGTTTCTTTCATTATTTCAAAAATATCTTCCCTACTACGGACTATACTTTTCTGCGTGATTCCATAGCTTGAATCTCCTGAATTGGGTTTAACAAGCAGAGGAAAAGAGAGGGTAAGCTTCGAAATGTCAGAATCTCCGGTAACAAGAATTCCTTTTGCCACAGGAATCCGCATCTCACGGGCGACTCCTCTCACAAGAGACTTATCATAGCAGTAGGCAAGGCATTGAGGACCTGCCCCCGTGTAAGGGAGGTTAAGCTGTTCAAGCATGGCAGGAATATGGAGCTCCTTTGTAGGGTCGTTGTAAAAACCTTCGTCGCAGAGGTTAAGTACAAGGTCAGTCTTTCCTGCCCTTTTTTTGAGGTCTTCGAGAAGGGTTTCATGCCTGTCAAGGAAAGTAAATTTCATGCAAGGGATTTCCGAAAGCGCCTTCTTCATTCTATTAACTGTTTCGAAGTCATCATCATCAAATACACAGGCAGGTTTGACCTGGTCTTCCTTCCTTGGGTCTCCAAGCACTACAACAACATTAAGGGGTTTTTTACTTTCAACATTGGGAGAAGAAGCCAGAGATGGCCAGGCTTTCTCAACAGTAGCTGAAAGCAGAATTCTCTGTTCCATCATTCCTGCGTCCTGGGTGCCTGTTGATACAGGGCTAAAGGTTGTATGAAAAGTCGGGCTGCTAAAACCAGATGCGGTAAGCAGTTCAAAAAGGCTTTCTCGGTTATATAGCCTCTCGGCATAAAACTGGTCTGCAATTATCCCTCTGTCAATGCGGCTTATAACCTCCCTGCAGATCAGACGTTCGCTATCAGAAGAAAGGGCTCTTTCCCTGCATACAAAATACTTCCTGTCCAGCCATTCCCATGATCTTGGCTGGAAATTCTTTTTCATGTGGTCTCCATCCACGGCGTCAATAAAGACTCTCCCTCCGGGTTTAAGGACTCTGAAAACCTCCTCAAGCACTTTTCGATCCTGCAAGGTGGAATCAAAGTATCCGAAGCTATTTCCGAGAATGATAACTACAGAGAAAGTATCAGATGGGTAAGGCAGTTTTCTTGCGTCTCCTTCTCTGAACCTGACCTGCAGGTTTTCCTTCTGAGCTCTTGTTCGAGCTTTCCGGATAAGGTACTGGGACCTATCATACCCTTCAACGTTTGAAAATCCCCTTCTCGCCAGTTCCAGGACATGTCTGCCTTGCCCGCAGCAAAGGTCAAGAACCGAGTCTTCCGGGTCAAGCCCAAGAATAGAGACAACAAGATCTGCCTCCTTTCTTGTGACTTCAATATCATCCAGAAGATCGGCATCGGTCTTGAGATAAAGGGAATTAAAAAGAGTCTGCCACCAATCGGACCGGACATGAGTTTCAAGATCTTCAACAGGCCCGAGGGTTTTCGTCTGTACGTTACCTTTAGCGCGTTTGCGCCTGGGATTTGAATCGGTAGTATTCTGGGTCATGATTTGATATCTTCCAGAAAAAAATGTATGTGCTTTCAGTATATCAAGTTTATCGGAGGGTTAGAGAGTATTTATATACTCGAAGGGTAAACTGAAGAAATCTATTAAAGGATTAATAGATATTAAAACAGCATTTTAAGATACAATGAATCTCCTAGTTTTATTTAAGGAAATATTATTGCTTTTAGGGCTTAAAGGAATATAAAATAA
>DUIO01000023.1 GCA_013330315.1 Methanosarcina sp.
TAAAAGAATTTCTGGCAGTATCAAATTCTTCTCATTGAACGTTCCAAGAATCCTGCCTGAAGGAATACCCTTGATAAATGCCAGACTTTCGTTTATCCTGAGACTTGGATCTTTCACTCTTTTGAAGAATCAGAAAATTTATGAATTCTTAAATTATCTATATTGAATACTTGCTTGAATGCTGGCTGGTAAATTCGGACGAAAGTTTCTTACAGATGTTTGAAATATCTTACAGTTTGTTTATGTTCTCCGTCCTTCAAAAGGCACAGATGTAAATGTAGTGCGGTTACAGGTAGAAGGGGCGCAAAGATAAAAGATCTGGAAGCACGGGTGAAAAAGATGTACAGAAGCACAAAGATAGGGCATGTAGTGATAGGATTTGCCCTTCTCCTTATTTTGATTTTTTTTGTGGGATATACAGGTTATCAGGGCATGAATGAAGTCGAGAAAAAGAGCCGGGCTATCCAGAATATGACTTTTATCATGAATAATATGCAGGATGCCCTGCATGCTGAGGAAAGCTACATTATACACGGAGATCCTTCTTACAAAGAAGAAGTTTATCACCATCTCGATTTTGTCCCTACACAGGCAGCAATATCTAAAGAAATATACATAGGCTACCTTGATCCTGCAAACCGTGACCGTATGGATCTTGTTCTCGCAGCTTCCGACGAGTTCAGGAAGGCTTTTGACAGATATGTTGAAGCAGAGGAATCACAGGCAGATGTAAGAGACAAACTTGCTATAGATATTGATGTCCTGGTTACAAATGCGGATGAGCTTTCCAGAAACCAGATGACCCAGTACAGGGAAGAATTTGAAGCCGGGTATTCAAATGAGACTCTCGAGAAAAAATTCTCCAACGCTGATAGTGCTCAGAAGATAATCGTACTGGCAATGAAAGCCCGAAACGAGTATCAAAACTATGCTATGAGTCCCGACCAGCAATATGCAGATAATTTCGACACTTTTATGGAAGAAGTTATTGAACTTTCTAAAGATGTAAACGGGCGAATGGAAAGGCCAGAAAACATTGCCGTAGGAAAGGAGATACTTACAAGCGCAGAAGATTTCCAGGCTGATTTCGAGCAATTTAAGACTCTGGAAGAAAGAAAAACAATCGAAGAAGAAAACATGTCAGCCATAGCTGCACGGGTCGGAGAAATTACTGCAGCTGCCAATGCCGACCAGAAAGATAAGCTGGACTCACTGATTTTGACATCCATAAATAAGATTTTTCTGGTAACCTTCCTTTCAATGCTTGTTGGTGGTTTACTCGTTTTTGTTATTTTGAATATCTATAGAAAACCTATCTACGAGCTGCTCGAAGCTGCTGATATGGTTTCTGAAGGAAACCTTGACGTTGACATTAAAGGTTCTTCAAGAAGCGAAATTTCGCAGCTCTCAGAGGCTTTTAAAGCAATGGTTGAAAACCTGTGCAGTTTGATTAAAGAAATTCAGGAAGGATCACTGCATCTTGCCACGCTTTCGGAAGAGATGTCTGCCTCTTCAGAAGAAGTAGCATCTGCATCAAGGAGAATCTCGGAAACCGCAGCTGAGATCTCTAATGGGGCAGAGCNNGAAATTATCTGCATATTGCTGGTTGGGATTCATAGCATAGTTTTGATACTCGTTTCTGGCTTTCATTGCCAATACGATTATCTTCTAAGCACAAAAATTATTGATATAACTCATGCAATGCAGGATATGACCCACAATATCCAGGAAGTTGCGGATAACACCCAGAAAGTGTCTAAAAGTACAAATCTGGTGAACGAGACTGTTTACAATATTGGAAGTGTCTCCAGAGATGTCCTGCTAAAGATGAACCTTATCCGTTCATCTGTTGACGAAACCGAAGTTGTCATCAAGGACCTTGACTCCAAATCTCAGCAGATCAATGAGATTATAACTCTGATAACCAGAATTGCAGATCAGACAAATATGCTTGCTCTGAATGCCGCAATTGAGGCTGCAAGAGCAGGCGAACACGGCAGAGGATTTTCTGTTGTAGCTGACGAGGTCCGAAAACTTGCAGAAGAATCTGGAGCTGCAGCCAAAAACATCTCCAGGCTGATTGATGAGATCAGGGAGAGTATCAGCAACACTGTAGAAAGCATAGATGCAAGTAAAAAGAATGTGCAGAACGGCGCATTATCAGTCGGTGAAGAGGTCGAGATGGTTGCCGGGATCGTCTCTACAATTAATGAGATCACAAATATGATAGAAGACGTTGCAGCTGCTACGGAAGAACAGTCCGCATCTATTGAAGAAATTACCTCTACCTTAGAAGACATATCCTCAATATCAGAACAGTCCGCTGCAGGAACCCAGGAAACTGCCCCAGCTCTGGAAGAACAGAGTGCCTCGATGTCTGAGCTTGCCAGCATGGCAAATGACCTTTCTTTGCTTGGAGAGAGGATGAAAAAAGCTACTGAAAAATTCAGACTCGGTACCTCAAAAGGAGAATCAGAAACATCTATGNNCAAGATGGTAAAATAAGCTCGGTTATATAAGACTGGTTAAATTCAGTTGTATAAGACTCGTTAAGCAACCTGTTAAATGAATGGTTAAATATCTGGTTAAAAATGGCCGGTCAAAAATATTTAATTTAAGTTAGCTAAAATTAGTTAAATAGTTACTTNNTAATCAGTTAAATAATCAGTTAAGTAGCCAGTCAAAAATGTTCAGTTAATAGCTAGTTAAATGGCTACTTAAAAGTGGTTAGTTAAAGCTGCTAAATATCCAGTTAAATAACTAGTGAATCTTTTAACTGGTCCAGGTAAAAGATATAGACTGGTCTGAGGGATTGAGATGTTTGAGGAAAGAATCGAAAAGAAAGACCCCTTCTCTGAAGAATTGCTTCAGCTTGTAGTTTTTGAGCTGTCAGGAGAAGAATTCGGAGTTAATATCATGCAGGTCTCCGAAATAATGCCCATTTCAAAAATTACTCGGGTTCCTCAGGCTCCGGAATGTATAAAGGGACTAATTAACCTCCGAGGAAAAATTATAGTAGTAATTGATCTTAATAGGCGTCTGGGTTTCAGTCCTAAAGAAAACGATAGTTTATCCAGAATTATTATAGTGGAAGTTAGTGATACAATAATCGGAATGCTTGTAAATTCCGTAAGTGGAGTATTGAAACTTCCCCTTTGTTCTATTGAACCGACTCCAGATATGATTAAATCAAAAATTAATTCGGAATACTTGACCGGGGTCGGAAAAGTTGGGAACAGACTTTTGATCCTTCTGAACCTTGCAAGAGTTCTTGGGGAGGAAGAGATCGATGAGTTGAATCAGTTATCTTCTGTATCTTCCTCTGCTTCCTATGTCCAATAACCCCTCCGTTTCCACTGCAACTATGTTTAACTTTGAGGTATTTTCTCATTAATATGGAATATTTTTTTTGCGTAACTATTTTGATGGTAAAAAACCTCTCAGCAAACGAATTTCAGCAAAAGAGTCACTGTAAACGAGTTTCAATAAATGAATTTTAGCAATCTAATATCGATCAACATCTAATATCGATTAACGAAACTTATGCTTTTATTCTGGAATTTTTTACTACTATATTTTTACTACTATATTTATTTTTATTGCATTTATCGAATTGTTATAATCTCGTTGTAAATCATCTTATGCCAAAGATTTGGAAAAGGCTAAATTTTAAAATTCTGAAATTTGGTATATTCCAAATATCGATCAATAATTTGGCATATGGCAAACAATAAATACCAGTTTTTTATATTTCTCTATATGAACGGGCAGAATTATCCTGAGTTCACAGGCCTTGAACTCTCTCCCAGGAAAGTAGATTATCTCAAATTCATTTTTGAGAAAAGAGGAACAGTAAAAACCACTGAGATTTCTTCTTGCCTGCAGGTTGACCCTTCAACAACAAGCAAAACATTAAACGAACTTGCAAATGCCGGCTACCTGAATCATGTTCCATACAGGGGCGTAGACCTGACAGAATTAGGAAAGGCATATGCAGAGTTTCTTGTCCGGAGACACAGGATTTTGAGTCTGCTCTTTACTCATTATGGTCTCTCAACAGAAGAGGCATGTACTGAAGTTTCTCGTTTTGAAGCTTTTGTTTCCAGGGACGCGGTAAACAAAATTTGCAGTTCAATGGGTCACCCGCTGATTGGTGTCTGTGGGGAAATAAGCCACGAAAAGTGCTTTCATGAGGAACACTACCATTAATCTCCGGCATGATTGGAGCTAAATAATGTCTTTTATTCATTGCAGGTCCAGCATCTTGATAATTTGGGATTACACCAAATTATTCTATGGATTATTTTGAGTTTTTGGGTTCACACCAAATTTTCTTGTTTAAATTAACTCTATTTCACCTTCCTCTCAGAATAAAATTGGTTGAATATATAGAAATAAAGTAAAAAGGAGCTCGGTTATGAAATTAAAAATTATAACTTTACTAATAATCCTGGTTATTGGTCTGAGTATTTTTTTCAGCGGTTGCACGGATTCCGTTGGTCCGGATAATAATACAAGTACAGGGCAGGAACCTGAAATCTCAGAAACTGACGAGCCTATAAAAGTTGCCGTAAGTGTTGTTCCCCAGGCAGAGTTTGTTGAAAAAGTCGGAGGAGATAAAGTAAAAACCGTTGTCATAATCCCTCCGGGTGCGGACCCTCATACATATGAGCTTTCTCCAAAGGAAGTCCAGGAAATTAGCAAGGCAAGCATGTTTGTGACAGTCGGGGTTGGTATGCCTTTTGAAGAGGTCTGGATTGACAGATTCGAAAGTATGAATAGCGGCACTCTTGTTGTAAACTGCTCTAGAGGACTTGAATTGAGAGAACTCGATGAACATAGCGAAGAGAATGAAATCGGGAATAATGAGGAACACGAAGAATTGGATCCGCATATCTGGACATCACCTGCAAAT
>DUIO01000024.1 GCA_013330315.1 Methanosarcina sp.
CAAGTTTTCCTGCTTCTGGAAGTTTAGTTTTTCAGAGAGTTCCTCTTTTACGTTTTCAATCTCACCGCTATAGACCCTCTGTAGCTCTTTTGCAAGCAGGTCTTTGATTTCCATACCTCCGCTTACAAGTTTGATGAGTTCCTGTCCGCTAAGGGTAAGGGAACTGGCTTCAAGTGTCCTGTTCATGCGCTGGTTTGCTTCATTTAATGTGGAGGTGAGTACCGGATCAAGACTTTGCAGCGCAGTTTCAAGCCTGTCAAGTTCGGGATCAAGCCCTTCAATGGGTTTTCCGTTTTCTCCAACCTTTAGAAGTGCTGCCTTAAGGTTTTCAAGGTCTTCATCTGAGAGCTCATCAAAGAAATTGAAATCATTAGCCCGTAAAGTTGATGCTATATTCAGACAGGCAAGGATGCAGTCAAGGTTTTTTGCAAAAAAAGCCAGCTCTACTTCAGGCAGGACCTGCCAGAACTCGGCTTTTGAAGGGTCCTGAAAAAGTTCAGGCTCAAGCCCTTCAGGAAGGTCAAAACTTAGATAAGTATCATCGAAAACAATAACATTTGAGTAGCCTCTTGCAAGGTCTACGAATTCGGAGAAGTTTTCCACTGCCTGAATAGACAGGAATGCCTGAAACCTCTCCTTAGCTGCATCAAGAATTTTCCGGTCTCCTGACAGAATTATCCTATCCCTTACCCTCAGGTTTCCGGGTACCGGTCTGAGTTTTTTCACTTTAGAAAGGAGGCTAAGAAACTCCATATCTTCGGAAAGGATATCTGCCAGCTCGAGATATTCTGCAACAAAAGCCCTCCTTTCCTCTATAAGGTCCATACGGGATGCAGGAAATGGATAAAAGAGGTCCATCCTGTCCCTGGCATGTGAGGTATGAGCAAAAGNNCGAGGAAAAGGATAAAAAAGGTCCAGCTTATCCCTAGCATGAGATGTATGGGCAAATGTTTTTATCAGTTCAAGCAGGCGAGAATACAGGTCAAGAGCTTCTTTTGTCTTCAGAAAATCTGAAATTGCGCACCCTTCAGCCCGAGCTCTGACATCCCTGGCAAGGGAAAGGGCAAACGTATGGCTTACCCCATTAACCTCGGAAAGCGCAGCTATATCCCCTTCAAAGATGGCCCGGAGAGCCGCATCTTCACTCCCGAAGTGCTCGACAAGCCTGCCGGCTACTCGCTCGCCTATTCCATTAAGTTCCCGTAGACTTGAAAGTTGCTGAGAAACTGCCATGATCAGAACACTTTATTAAAATTGATTAATTTTGACCTGAAGCCCTATTTTTATCTTTTTATTTCAGGATTTTGTTTCAGAGAAGAGCAAGTTCTTTTTCAAGATAAGGGCGCATTGAATTCGTATATCCGTGCGTTTTTTCAGTGACATTATACATCACCTTTGGCTCTTCTGCAAGAGCGAAAGTCCTTAGTGCCATGTCATGAGAGATAACAGTATCGTTAAAAGAGTGCATCAGTACAATCTTTGAAGGCGGCAAACTATTAAGATAAGTATCCGGGTCAATTGAGCGGTAAAATCTGTAAGCTTCGGGGCTGGACGCAGTCATAGGGTCAATTTCTTCAGTGCCGTATCCTGAAGTACTGATTCCTATAACTCTTTTAAGGGAAGGATCAAGAGCGCAGACAATAATCGCAAGCCTGCCGCCGTTACTTTCCCCGATAATTGCAAGCCTCCCGGGATCTATTTCCGGCTGGGCAGAAAGTACGTCTACCGCTTTAAGGGCATCATAAACCATAAGATATTCAACAGGCTCAAGATTTGCCCTGAAAAGCTCAAGGTCCCTTTCTATATTTATTGCACCCTGATTTCGCTGATCAAGGGTAAGGGTTGCATATCCCATTTTTGAAAGTTCCGCAGCCAATCCCTGTTCTCCTTCTTTACTGACGCCGGCTCCGGGAAGTAGAATTATTCCGGGCATTATTCCAGGTGAGGAAGAAGAATTAGCAGGAATCCTCAGCAGAGCCTGGACTTTATCGCCTCTGCTTTCAAAAGATATTAATTTCAAAGCATCCGGATTTTCAGGGGAATAAATATCTTCAATTTCCTGAATTGTAAATGCAGGTTCCCCTCTATCAGGAAAAGATAAAATTCCTGCTTCTGAAACCTCCCAGTTGAGAGTTTCTGTCAGGGAGTTAGAAGGATTATACAGGATCCCGAAGATACCTACCACTACAAAAAGAAAACCCAGAAAAAAAACTACGGGTTTTGGAGTTCTGGTTCCAGAAGAAGATCTCTTCATCCTCTTGGTTTCTTTTTTTCCAGAACTATGACTGCTCAAGAGAACCCTGCCAGAAAAATGAAATTAAGGCCAAAAGCCGTTTACAGCACTTAAGAATAATACTACTATTCCTGCAAGGGCGCCGACGATCAGCACTGTCTTGGGCTGGACATGAACCGCGTTTTTGTCAGCTTCGTAGTAGCGCATGAGCCCTGCTGAGGACTGAAGCCCGGTACCTGATTTTTTAGCCATGAGTAAAACACCTTCAACAACTATATGATATTGATTAATTGATTAAAAGCTATGTTAGTGGTATGGAATTTTGGTTAGAATCTGAGCTTAATTGGATATTTTGTCCAATCTTATCCTTTGAGCTGAATTTAGGTTATCTAAAGTTACACGCTATTTAAACTTAACTTCATCCGGGTCTGACTAACAAATCCGTGAAAACTTTACTTTGTTAGTTTTATTATGAAAATTCTACCGCGAAAACCTTATCGTGAAAGTTCTATCCTATAAGTTCTATTCTATAATAGATTTATAGATTTCTGATAGGTTTTAAGTAGAATTTTATTTATTTGATTAGAGTTCTATTTTTTATTATTTTCAAAGTATTTATTATTTGTTTATGTGACTGTTATCCTGGAAGAATGTGATATTGAAATTAGAAAATGTAACCTGGATATAAATTTATTGTAATAGAATTACCGTCATTTGAATCACCCATTTGGAGAATTGCCAGATAATTTATAGGTTCATATAATTTACAGTTCTCATATATAAATCCTGCAGAGCAGCCCGGACCGATCCTGTATATAAAATCAGGTCTTTGATATTATACCTAAAAATAAGATATCAGAATCAGGAACTGAAATCCGAGAATATAACCAGAAAGCCATAAGCCAGACCTGCAAGCTGGATACAGAGACCATAATTAGAGGCCAGATCAAAATGGGAAACGAGGTCTCAAACGAGAACCTCGTCCAGAAGGATAGGCGGATAAAATACGCCCCTTTCCGTGATCATCGCAGTAACATTCTCCATTGGGGTTGCATCAAAAGCAGGGTTATAAACCTGAACGTCTTTTGGAGCAAGCTGCTCACAGCCTGTAAACCTCAGTTCATCAGGGTTTCGCATTTCGATCTTGATGCTCCCTTCCCAACCCTCAAAATCGAAAGTAGAAATAGGGGCTGCTACATAAAAAGGAATCTCATGCTCCTTTGCAAGGACAGAATGTGTATAAGTTCCGATCTTGTTAAAAACAACATCCTGGGTAATTCTGTCAGCTCCTACGAGCACGCTATTTACAAGCCCCTGGCGCATTGCCCAGCCAGCCATGGAGTCTGCAATGAGAGTTACAGGGATCTTATCCTGCATGAGTTCCCAGGTAGTGATTCTGCTTCCCTGGTTTAGAGGCCTTGTCTCACAAGCAAGAACTTTGATCTCTTTGCCTTCTGCAATAGCCGAACGTACAACTCCGAGGGCTGTACCCCAGTCAACACACGCAAGCCTGCCTGCGTTACAGTGCGTGAGTACTGTATCCCCATCCTTCAGAAGTTTTGCTCCATATTTGCCTATGAGCTTATTTGTTTCGATATCTTCTTCCGCAATATCTCTGGCTTCCTGAAGAGCAATATCCCGGATACCCCGGACATCAAAGGCATCAGAAACCGCTTTTAAAACTCTGTCCACACCCCAGCTCAGGTTAACGGCAGTAGGGCGGGTTGATTTAATTGCTTTTGCCGCAACTTTGAGGTCTTTTATCATTGATTCAATATCTTTTGCCCCGCT
>DUIO01000338.1 GCA_013330315.1 Methanosarcina sp.
AAGTTCGGAGATGAGCCCAGTTATCCTGCCCGGAATGCAGCAACTGTTTTTGAAAAAGAAGGAAAAAAGAAAATTCTGGAACTGGGAGGGGGGCAGGGTAGGGATACCTGCTATTTTGCCAGCAAAGGCTTTTCGGTACATTCACTTGATTATACCGAAAGCGGGTCAAAGGCAATAAAAGAAAAAGCGGAAAATATGGGCTTTTCGTCTTCAGTAACTGCTCTAAGGCATGATGTAAGAAATTCTCTCCCTTTTGAAGATGAAAGTTTTGATGCCTGTTATTCCCATATGCTTTACTGCATGGCTCTAACTACCAGTGAACTGGAATTTCTCTGCAGCGAGGTTAAAAGAGTACTCAAGCCAGGGGGGTTAAATATCTATACGGCCAGGCACACGGGAGATGCACACTACAGGACAGGAGTGCATAGGGGAGAGGATATGTATGAAATAGCAGGAGGCTTCATAGTGCATTTTTTCAGCAAAGAAAAAGTGAAACACCTTGCAGAGGGATACGAAAGCTTTGAGATTGAAGAATTTGAAGAAGGGGACCTCCCAAGAAAATTGTATATGGTAACAATGAGGAAATAATAGTAGATTAAAGAGCTGGAAGAAAGCTAGAAAAGTCTGAAAAGAAGCAGAAATAGGTGAAAAGAAATCAGGAAAAGAAATCAGGAAAAGAAATCGGTGAAAATATAGAATATCAAAAACAAAGAGAGGAAATAATCCTCTCAATAAATCTCAGGCAGGAACCTGTTCCTTCTTCTCCCTATCCCAGTGACGGTGCTGTGCAATTGCGGAAGTAAAAGCTTCATTAAAGGAACTGTTGCCTCCGTTTCTGGCAGTAACAACACCTTTATCCGATACCACTTTATCAGCCGACTTCTGCCCTGCGAGTTTTATATCGGGAAGGTTTGCAGCTTTGAGTAACTCAACTCCTTCACCGGTTGCCCCTAGCGGCTTGCAGTGCCTGAAGGTTTCGTTAATGAAGTGGATTGCATCTCCCTGCGTCTTCAGAGTTTCTACGCTTTCCTTTCCTCCGGGGATATACACAGCATCATACAAAACCGATGCAGTAGTGCGATAATTTTTATCAACTTCGATTTCTCCACCGTCCGAACTCTTTAGCATTCCCTGGAATTTTGAGATTATCTCGGCTTTTGCTCCACCAGCCCCTAAAGCCTGCATTACCTGGCTCAGTTCTTTTTGATTGTATCCGTCTGCAAGAATGATTGCAATTTTCCTTGTTTTGATGGTATTTTTCACATTATGTTCACTGCGCTCCTGACTAAGGTTTGGCGACTCTTTAGTTACGGGAGAGCCTCCTTTCTGTGCAGGAGCAGAAACACCGACCCCTTTTGCAATCTCTATTGCAAGGTCACCATCAACATTGTTGAACATATCAACAATTGCCTGCCTGATATTTTTATCTTTGACTTTCCCTATCTCAAAATGGAACGCCTCTATGATATGTTCTTTTTCAGGCTTTGACATGCTGTTCCAGAATAATTTTGCCTGGCTGTAAAAATCCTTAAACTTCTCACTGCGAGCACGGATCTTTTTACCTTCTACTTTCTCCATATAATGGGCATATCCGCCTTCCTCTGCAGAAGCCGGGCGCGGCTTGTTATTTCCGACTGTGTTAGGGAAATAGCTGGTTTTGCCTTTATTTATCGTTATGCGATGGTAACCTTCCCTCTGATTATTGGCTACAGGCACCAGCGGTCTATTGATTGGGATTTCCTGGAAATTAGGGCCTCCCAGGCGGATCATTTGTGTATCAAGGTACGAGAAAAGGCGCCCCTGAAGGAGAGGGTCATTGGAGAAATCTATTCCGGGAACCACGTTTGCCGGGCAGAACGCGACCTGTTCGGTCTCAGCAAAGAAGTTATCCGGATTGCGGTTAAGGGTCATTTTCCCTATCCATTTGATAGGCACATCCTCCTCCGGCCAGACCTTTGTAGGGTCAAGAATATCAAAATCAAATTTGAATTCATCCTCTTCCTCAATCATCTGCACTCCAAACTCATACTCAGGGTAATCCCCCATTTCAATTGCTTCCCAGAGGTCACGGCGGTTAAAATCAGGGTCTTTTCCTGCAATTTTTTGGGTCTCATCCCAGACAAGCGAATGAATTCCGAGGGGAGATTTCCAGTGAAACTTTACAAATCTTCCTTTACCTCTGGAATTAACGAAACGGAAGGTGTTAACCCCAAAACCCTGCATCATCCGATAACTTCTTGGAAGTGCACGGTCCGAGAGAACCCACATGATCATATGAGCATTTTCCGGATGGCAGGCGACAAAGTCCCAGAAAGTATCATGAGCTGCTGAGGCTTGAGGAATCTGATTATCCTGCTCAGGTTTAATTGAATGGACAAGATCAGGGAACTTAATTGCATCCTGAATGAAAAAGACGGGAATGTTATTGCCAACAAGATCGTAATTTCCATCCTCAGTATAGAACTTTGTCGCAAACCCCCGCACATCTCTTACAGTATCTGCCGAACCCCTGAATCCTACGACGGTAGAAAACCTCACAAAAACAGGCGTTTTCTTGCTCGGATCCTGCAGGAATTTTGCACTAGTATATTCGGTCATCGGTTCATAAACCTGAAAGAACCCATATGCTCCGGACCCGCGGGCATGGACAATCCTTTCAGGAATCCGCTCATGGTCAAAATGAGTTAATTTTTCTCTAAAATGAAAATCTTCAAGCAGAGTTGGGCCTCTTTCCCCCGCTTTAAGAGAGATATCCGTCTCACTGACCCTAACTCCCTGATTTGTGGTCAGAAACTCACGTTCCGGATCTTCACGAACTATTTCCAGTTGTTCATCTTTACTCTTTTCATTAATGATTTTCCCTTTATGCAAGATATAGCCACCTTTCCTGTTCTTCTAGTCCGTTTTATATTTAAATACCATAGTCAGCGTTTTTACTTCATAAGTCCATATAATATAGACCATATGTTCTGTACATCTTCTGACGGAAGCGCAGGCGAGTAGCAATATAGCTCAACGTAAGCGTAACTATACTTGAGCTATTGAAATCCGGGGTCCATACTCAGTAAAGCAGGACTGGGTCAGATAATAACCGTCCTCTAACCAGTCACCCAAATTTGAAACTAAGTTTACAACTTACGTTTGAGTACATCTCTATATACCCAACTCCCCATTTCTAGAGTGTTTTATTATTATTTGAGTTTTTTTATAAATACTTTAATTAATTTGGGAAGAAGAATTTTACCAAAAAACAAAAATAACTCGATCGGAAGGACAAAAAGTTACATTATTAAGCATGTCAGTAATTCATGTAACCTGGAAGTTTTATTGCTTCATGGAGTGTAATAATATATTCAATATGGGTAATATAACATCAAATCCAGAAAAGGGAGCTAAAAACACATATGACCGAATATGTCCATGGTTATTCCGAAAGAGAAGCTCTTCGCCTTTCAGAGCAGGCAGAAACGCTTGAAAAACTTCT
>DUIO01000224.1 GCA_013330315.1 Methanosarcina sp.
ATAAGGAACCTTTTAACTCCTGTGAGACCCTGCGTGCCCATGACTATGAGGTCAATGTCATTTCCCTCGGCGTACTCAAGAATTTTTTCAGCAGGGCTGCCCCTCAGGTATACGGGCTCCACTGTAAGTCCGCATTCTTTCGCCAGATTCTGCACATAGCCAGTTGCGACTCCTCCCTTATTAGCAAGGTATTCTTCAAAAGCGTCTGTCCAGCCCATAACAGTCCGCGCAGTTCCTGCATGTTCTGTAGAAATGACGTAAAGGGCATAAACTTTAGCTCCCGTTGCTTGTGCAACATCTATTCCATAAGCAGCTGCTTTTTCGGCGTTNNCTGTAATTAAAATTAGGAATACAATAAAAATTAGGAATACAATAAAAATTAGGAATACAATAAAAATAAGGAATACAATAAAAATAAGGAATGTAATTAAAATAAGGAATAAAAAATAAATATTAGAACAATAACAACTAGGAATACAGTTAAAATTAAGATAAAAAAATATACTAGAGAAAATGAGAAGCAGATTTTTATTTATCTGTCCCTCTTTTTTCTTCGGAAATTTTCAGGGTTTATGCCTGTTAGTCTCTGAGATCACCTCTCTGAATCAGGTCCCTGAATTTGATTGTAAATTTTGCGCCGTTCCCTTTTTCAAGTTCAAAACTTCCATCTATCTGGTCCGCAAGGGCGTTTACAAGTTGCAAGCCTAAGGACCCCGAATTCCTGAAATCGACGTTATCAGGGAAACCTCTTCCATTATCTGCAAAAATGGGGGTGAGATTTTCGTAGCTTTCGGATTTTGCATACTTTCTCTCTTGATTTTTTCCAGTTTCATTAATGAACAGGGAAATGTTGATCTCTCCCCCTTTTCCAGGGGAAAAGGCATATTTCATAGAGTTGGTAAAAAGTTCGTTTATTATAATTCCCAGAGAAACCGCCGTGTCAACTCCGAGAAAAATGCTGTCAACCGCAAGGTTCACGCTAACTTCGGAATTCTCCGTATTATAAGACTTTAAAAGATCCGCTATCAATTTACTGAGGTAGGAAGAAAAATCAAGGTAGTCAAGGTCTCCGGACTCATACAGTTCTTTGTGTATAAGGGAAATCGAAACAATACGGTTTTCACTTTCCTTAAAAGCCTCAATAACCTTCTTATCACTGAATTTCTCAGCCTGAAGGTCGAGCAGGGAAGAGACTATTTGCAGGTTATTTTTTATCCTGTGGTTAATTTCCTTTTTCCTCATCTGGTCGATTTTTTTATTTTCGGTTATATCCCTGCAGGTTTCAAGGATTCCTATGATATTTTTATGGTCATCGATTACAGGAACTGCCTGATTAAACCAGATCCTCCCGTCTTTTGATGTGAATTCTCCGGACTTTTTCTCACCTGTTAAGAAGACCTCTTCAAGCTGGGGGCATCCGATAAACGGGCAGTTTAAGGCTGAAATGTCTTTAAGGGAGGTCCCGACTGCCTTATCAAGGCTCACCTGCATATTTACAAGGGCAGCCTTGTTTGCCCAGATGATTTTAAGTTCGGGATTTACAAAAACAACCACTTCATCAAGTGAGTCGAGAAGGACTTTTTTTTCGCGTTCCTGGGCTTTGAGCTCCTGCTCGGTAAGGTAAATTTCGTTCAACATCCTGTTTATCTCTCTTGAAAGGCGGTAAAGTTCATCATTATCCTTCAGGGGCAGCCTTCTGGAAAGGTCTTTTTCAGTCCCTATCTTTGTAATAAAATCGTCAACTTCAATCAGTCTGGAAATAAACAGTCTGTCAAGGGAAATTTTGACTCCTATTCCTGTCATAAGTCCTGTGAGGAGCAAAAAGAAGTACATGTAATTAAGAGTCCTTTCGCTATGCAGATAAAGTTCTCTTGGAAAATCTGCTCTGACAATCAGCGCGGGCCGATTCTGAATATCCATGAGCCAGAAATAACCTGCAATCTTTTCTTTACTGAAGGGCTCGACAACGACACTCTGGGCGTTCCTCTCCTGCACCTGCAAAACATCCTCCTTTACTTTCTGAAAATCAGGAGGCATCGGTTCATCTGTTCTATACATTAAAAGAGAAGAGCATGTGAGTTCTTTAAAGGACTCCATAAGACTGCTATCAAAATATCTTCCGAAAATCAGAGTTCCGCGTGAAGGCCCGTGATAGGTAGTTGTAAGGATAGGATGGCACGCAATAAACATAGGGTTTTCATTAAGCAAAATAAAACCGCTTATGGGATCATCTTCTTCTTTTGTGAGAAGGCTTCCGTCTTCTATCATTCCAAGGAGATCCTCAGGCACAGGCTTTTCTTCAGCAGTAAGGGTATCCACGGATTTCACATAAACTACTTCTCCGGAATTGTTAACGAAGATCATGACATTAACATTAATTCCGGCAAGTGTTTGATTCTGAAGATTTATATTGACGAATTGCTCGTTCTTATCTTCAACAAACTGATAGGTTTCATCCCAGCAAGCCCAGTCCTGTACTATGTAATCGAGGTAGCCCTGTTCAGTTGCAATTGCGTTCTGTACCCGCTCCACATTCTTTAATGTATCCTGCTGTTCCAATTCCAAAAAATTAGATAGCTGCATATTGTGAGTGAGAGTAAAAGCAGTGGTAAGGACGGCAAAAATAAAAAGAGTTATTATAAAAACTTTTTTGCTAATATCGATTACAAATACCCCCTTGACTTAAAATTTAAAAAAGTCAAATATCACTTGTTCCAGACCGATATACAACAAAGAGAGGGAACTATATAAATTTTAGGATAAATATAAAATATATTGGAAAGATAATTTTATTCTGTCCTGCTCTATAATCAGAAAGTTCTGTAAAAAAACTTATAATCAATTTAAATAATCAATTCCAAAAAATTAAATTTACTTTCAGGCCGGATATGGTAAATTTCCCCATATATTTGAAGGCTTTTATTTTATCAGGACAGGTAATTCAAAAAAAGCTAGATTTCAATTTTGGATATGAATTTTTGACTGGTATGGTTTCACCCAGGAAGCAAAAAGGATTTTTCAAGCTAACCCGAGTTGACCTTTTTACGGGTAAACACTTTCAGAAGTAAATATTTTCATGAACGGATATTCTCACATGAACGGATATTCTCACGCAGGACAGTTTGCAGGTAACATTATCTTTTAGAAGGTACCTGGATCAATTTCTCCCCCGAATATTATCCATGAATTCAATCTTAAATCTCGTGCCTTTATCCACTTTCAGTTCAAGGCTGCCTTCTATCTGGCTCACAAGGGCGCCTACAAGTTGGAGTCCAAGGGATTCGGCGTTTTTGACATCCAGCCCCTCTGGAAAACCTATTCCATTGTCTGAAAAAATAAGAATAAACTGCTCATGCGTATAATTATTCTCATAGGGACTGTTCTTAATTTGAGTCTTGCCCTGATTTTTGTTTTCATCTGCCTTTTTACCGGTTTTTTCCCTGCGAAGTTCGATGTTTATTTCTCCTCTACCCCGAGGAAATGCATATTTTACAGAATTGGTGAAAAGTTCATTGATTATGATGCCCAGAGAGACTGCCGTATCAGCCCCGAGAAAGACTTCCTCCAGTTTAAGGTTTACCCTGGTAGATGAACTCTCGGTATTGTATGACCTGCACAGGTCAGCTATTAACTTTCTGACGTAAGATAAGAAGTTGAGAACGTCAAGCTTTCCTGATTCATAAAGTTCTTCATGTATAAGAGACATCGACAAGATCCGACTTTCGCTTTCCTGGAAAGCCTCAATAACTTTTTTATCGCTGAATTTTTCAGCCTGAAGATCGAGAAGAGAAGAGACTATTTGCAGGTTATTTTTTATCCTGTGGTTGATTTCCTTTTTCCGGAGCTGTTCGGCTTTTTCAAGAGCTTCTTCTGCAATCTTCCGTTCTGTAATATCAATCACAACTCCCTGAAAATAGACAGCTTTACCCTCCGAATCTCTCTGTATAAAAGTTCTCTCATCAACCCAGCGGAGTCCTCCTTCTTTTGTGAAGATGCGATATTCCATTTTAAAGCCCTCACACTTATCCTCAATACACCGGGTAAGCTGGTCGGTGACGGCTTTTATGTCCTCTTTATGGACAATATCTCCATAAAGAATTCTTCCGGATGTAAAGTCCTCAACCTCATATCCCAGCTGGGAGATATTTTCAGATACAAAATCAGCAGGCCATTTCTCTTCATTACGCCACAGAAAAACAACTGCAGGGCTGTTATTGATTACTGTCCAGAGTACCTTCTGGACTTCAAGAGCGATTTTCAGCGCTTCCTCATTTTCCCTGAGAATGAGGGCTTCCGGCATCCGGATAAACTCTTCGGACGCTCTTTGAGTTCCTTTGTTCTTCTTTTTATAGAGAGCTGTAAGTTCCTTCGGAATTACCTCGTCCAGTTTATGCATGGAATATCCGGCAGCTTTTTTATTTGAAAAATCCGGAGCCTTCTGTGTATAAAATCTGCTGGAATCCTGAACAACCTGAGGCATTTCTTTAAAATAAAAGGGATCCGGAACCTTCGCGAGCAAAGATTCCAGAAATAGCATCCTGTCCTGAAGTTTTGCATCAACTTTCTTACAAGCCTGAACTTTAACGACAAGGGACAGGATATATCTTAAAAAACGTACCTCTTCAGGGGCGAATTTGTCCGGACCGCCTCTATAGAGTGTCATAACCATACTGGTTTTTCCCCCGCTCCTTACAAAGACACTGACCCCGCCAGAGAGCTCGTCCAGTTTATCAGACTGCCCGGCATATCCGATTTCCTGGATAGTCGGCTTATTTTCCGGAAGGTGAGAACAGTTATTAGAAAGCCTGAAAATTTTGCAGAAATCTGCTCCAAGAGCAAAAGCCACTGTCTTCGCAGCCCGATCCATAAGGGTTCTAAGAGATTCTTCCTGCTGCTTTTCACGTATGCATTGAGTTTTCTTTCCTGCTGTCATGGAAATGAGATCCGTTTGATGATATGCGTATATCCATTTTTATTGTCCATTTTTCCTATCCATTTTTATTGTCCATTCTTATTGTCCATTCTTATTATTCATTTTATCTATGCGTTTCTATCCATTTTCCATCCATTTTTACTAATTTATTTTACAGGCCACAGCAAATAAGTATTCTTATTTATTCCATTTATTCAAATGTTTAAAGCTCCTTTCTTCCAGAGATATTTTATAAAAAGGAGAAGTCAAAAAATATAATGGAAGCTTTAGGTAATCCATTTCTGTTTTTACCATAATTGTCTCTAGCTTTCAGTAAAGAGACTGATTTTGATCTGTATAAAGTTCAACCTTACTTCCACGTTTACCATTATAGAATAAGAGCTTACCTGAATGAGTTGATCATATTCGCAGATTTCCCAATAACTCAGTTGGGGGCAATCATATCTCAGATTCCCCTTATCTGCCGCGCTTCTTAACGGACATCTCTTGCCCGTTGCCGGAAATAAAGGGATAATGTATGCATGATGAAAAAGAGGTCGAATTTTGAAACTATTCTTCGCAAACACTCTGATTTAAAGGCAAAATAGAATAATTTTTATGGGCTATCTTTTATCTGTAATTAGTTCATATTCCCTGTCTGTAATTTACCTGTAATTGAATTTAGGACTGAAGATGTAAAATTCTGGCTAAAACAGAAATCTCTGGTGATAAAGATTGTCAAAAAAACAGTCGATGCCTGTAAAACGGGTATTCTTTTTATTGCTTCTTGCAGCTGTCCTCACAGCTTCGGGTTGTATAGACGATGAGGACGGAACGAAAATGTCAATCTCAGGAAATGATACCGAAATAAATATCAGCCTATCAGATCCGGCAGAAGGCAGCTGGTGCCCTGCCGGCTCCCAGGTTCAGGTAAAAAACCCGACAACCGGAAAAGCCCTGAACATGACAATTGCAGGTACTGAAAATTTCGAAAACGAGACTTTTTGCAGGGCTGTGATAGAGACCGGAAGTGAAGAAAATACCAGCAGATTCGAATACATGTGGTCGCAGGACAAAAATACTACTGTCTGGACAAAGTATGATGAAAACGGAAATATGTCATTAAGATATGTGCACAGGAAATAAACATATTTTTCCTGTTTTCAGGTAAGAACTGCAACTTTTAATCCAGTTTTTCTCCTTCAACATAGCACCCGAAATAAGTATTCTGTTCCACCTTTTTAAGGACGCTGCTAATGCTTTCAAGCGTAGTTTCCATTTTCTCTATTTTCTTCTCGATTTCCTGTAATCTGGCAAGGATTTCCTGGTCTGTGGTCATAATTCTTTCTCCTTATTCAAGATACGGTTAATTCTCTCGTGTTAGTCAATATAAGTCAATACGTCAATATATTAGTAATGGAAGTTTGTAATAGAGAAGTATTGTAATATTCCCTATTTATAGGAAGAAGCGTAAAACCCGTTAAATCTTCAGATTTAGCGGGATATAAGCGTCAACCTAATCTATCAGCCGTTTTTGATTCTGTAAATTATCAAATATTTTCAAAACCTTTGTAATATTAGATTTTGCTG
>DUIO01000121.1 GCA_013330315.1 Methanosarcina sp.
CACTTATCCATACAATTTATGGATCGTATGCATCCTTATTCTTATATATATTTTTTGTAGAGTTAACAAAAAAGTAATTGACCTATTAATTGACAAATTGATAGACTCACATCAAAAAAACATTACTATCCTCATAATAATAATTTTATTAATAGTGATTTTCGCCCCGGTGTCGTTTTTTGCACTTGAAAACCAAGATACTGAACCTCCAGTAGATCGATTTCGAGTTGCAATTTCACCTTTTTATCTGGAAGATTCAGACGAAGCAGATTTTGTGACTGCTGAAGCTTTAAAGAATCAAATTGAAAACACCGCAAAAGATCGGATAGAAGTCACGATTTTAGATGCTCCACCAATAAAAGACAAAGAGAACGCTATACAAAAAGGGAAAAAAGCTGGTGCACATCTTACTGTGTACGGAGGGGAAAAGAGAGTATTGGGACGTGGAACCCAAATTGAATTCTATGTAGTTCCAACAAATTCAGAGATTGGAATACCTGAGACTATATACACAAGTAAAGAAGGAAGTTCAGAATTTAAATCAGCGTACTACAAGTATACCGATGAGCCAGTTGTAATCGTTGAATCCTTAAAGGAAAATGTTTCTTCAGCTGTGTATACAATTTGTGCATTTGGATATTATGAGAGATCTGAGTATGATTCTGCTCTTAAAACATTTAGATGCATAAATAATTATGGAAATGATGAATCTATTCTTTTTTATGTTGCATCATGTTATAATTTTAGAGGAGATCTAAGCGATAGTTTGGATTATAACAATAAAATATTAGAACTCGATTCTCAAAATTCAGTTACGTGGAACAATAAAGGAGTGGTCCTTGACAAACTGGGTGATTACAAGGAAGCGTTAATTGCTTTTAATAAAGCAATAGAAATTAACCCTCAATATTCAGTGGCGTATAATAACAAAGGATCTGTTCTTGCAAAGTTGGGGAATTACGAGGAAGCATTAGATGCCTGTAATAAATCAACAGAAATTGATCCTCAAAACTCAGATGCATGGTACAACAAAGGAGTTATTCTTGGAAAGTTAGGCAGATACAAAGAAGCATTAGATGCCTGCAATAAATCAATAGAACTGAATCCTGAATACTCAGTTACATGGTATAATAAAGGAGTTATTCTTGGAGAATTGGGTAATTACAAGGATGCAATAGATGCTTTTGATAAAGCAATAGAGCTCGATCCCCAGAGTTCAGAAGCGTGGAACAACAAAGGAGTTGCCCTTGGAAAGTTAGGTAATTATGAGGAAGAAACAGAGGCCTATAATAAAGCAATAGAACTTAACCCTGAATATTCAGACGCATTGTACAATCGTGCACGTACCTATTCTATTATGAAAAATAAAGATCAAGCACTCTTAAGTTTAAAGAGTGCCATTGAGCTCAATCCTTTATGCAAAGAAATAGCGAAAAATGATGGAGGTTTTAAATATTTATGGGGGGACGAAGGCTTCAAAAAACTCACAGAATAACTTTTTTAAATTACACTATCTGTTCTAAATACACCTTCTCGTTGACATTTCTCATAATACTCCATAATCAACTCCCTAGTCTTGTACGTCCCATACTTCGCCTCATCCTTCCTCTTCACGATTGGAAACGTCCCGAGAATATAATCCAGATCATCCTTCGATATCCCATAAAGGTGCGCATAAACCGCATCCAGCTCACATCTCAGCTGCAACCGCCGTTCTTCATCCCATTTGAAAGGCTGCGGAATCCCGTCTACAAGTGGATTTTTTGGGAACCATTCGTTCCACTTTTCAGGATCGATTTCTTCGAGGACATCTTCAGCAAAAGGTTTGAGGTCCCAGGCGGTATAAGTGAGTTCTATAATTTTTGGTACTACAAAACCAATTAGATTTTCATTGTAGTTAGTAGGACAAAATAATGGAAGTTGTTCAAGTATGTAAAAGTTCATATGTGTCCAGCCAACTTTTTGTCTCACAACAAAATCGAAAGGAATAGAGACAAGATTAGCAAAAAGACAACATATAAAAATGTCACTCATTTTTTCAAATAGTATAATTGGTGCATTATTTCCAACAGCAGAATAAGGAATCAATGTAAAAATTCCCGTTCGTTCATTAGTAGGATTAGTAATATCTCTAAAAGCAAGAAGCCACTCTCTATTATGTTGCGCTCTTGTTGAAACTTCAGTCTTACTTACCCAGTACCAAGGTTGAGATACAAAACTAAAATCAGTATATTTTTCAATACTTGGCGTCGAAAGGTGCGTGTTACCTCTGTCATTTACGTCCTCAAATGATCCAAAGCGATGATCAAAATGCCAGAACATTTTCGATTCATATAGAGGTAAAAAGACTTTCTCATCTTTTACATATTGATTTTTATCTAATTCAAATCCCAAATCTTCAAGCTCCTGCTTTGTCTTGAACAAATGAGAATCGTTAGTCATATGGAACATTGCTAAAAATGAACAGCCCCAGGGATTTCCATTTTTTTCATTTTTATTTATAAAGACTGGAACCTTTCGATAGATCTGTTTTGTTATTTCGGCGTCTTTTTTACTTCTAAATATTGGACAATTCAAGGTGTTAGGGTTAATCATTTTGATGTCTCTTATAGTAAGGGAAAAATGTTTTTCACTGCTATTCAAATCTTCGAAGTTATACAGATAAAAGCCCAAGTTAAAAGCTCTTGGTGCAACCTGCTCACCGACCATTGTTAAGAGACAGAATTTAAAATTTCTATGGATAGGGAAGAGTGCTTCTTTATTTTCGAAATCATAGAGACTTTTAAGGTTGTTCTTGTTCACGAGATCCCCAAAGAACTCAGAGGTGGTACTGGTGGTTGCAATACCTGTGGGGACTATGATGCCTGCATACCCGAAGGTATTGATCGAGTTGCGGGCGTGTTCGGTGAAGACGGTGTAGGTGTTGATGTCGCCTTTGCCAGTAAGTGGGAATCTACCAGACTCGTGAAGGAAGAGGCTCTCGCATTCACTCATGCGTTTTACTTTTCTGAAAGCCTGATCAAGGGCAGGGTCTTCTTCGAAGAGTTTCTGAATCAGTTTTTTACGCTGAGAGGCGTTACTAGCTTTTGCGATTTCAGAAGAGCGATATTCAAAGAATTCTTTTTCCTGAAGCTTGATCCTCTCCCATGGAGGATTTCCAAGTACACAGTCAAATCCAGGATTTTCTCCGCTAAATACATCGGGGAATTCGAGGTGCCAGTGAAAGANNGCAAGCGAGGCTGGTAACTTTGCCTTCAAATTCTCTGCTCGGGTTCAGATCTTCGTCAGTTGCAAGAGTCACGTATGTTTTATTTGTGGGAACTTCTTCTTTGGTGTCGGTCAGTTCCCAGAAAAAGGCACTTGTCCAGAGGTCGGCAAGGAACTTTATCCTGTTGTATTTCTTGTTTGTAAGCAGGGATTTATAATGTTCCTTTTTCTCCTTTACCTGCTCCGGGGTTAATTCTACCTCATCTCCGAGTTTTGAAAATTCTACGGAGCAGACCTTTGCAGAACCTTCTCTTATTACCCACTCGGAAATGCTGGAACTTCTGTACTGCTCCTTGATCCCTTTAAGAAACTCCTTGTTTATTTTCCTAAAATGGCTTGCTACTTTCTTGTCATCTCCTTCAACCGAGGTGAAGGCTCCATCAGGAATTCCATTTTTCATAAGTTCCGGGGTTGCACCCACAAGAGAGCTCCCGCATTTGATATGATGGTCAAGGAAGTTTAATGGCTTGTTGCGGACGGCTGCATTGATCCAGAGAGAGACTCTAGCGAGTTCGACTGCCATTGGGTTTATATCCACACCATAGATGCAGTGGAGAAGGACATCACGTCTTGCCTCCTGTTCCTCTTCAAAAGCTGGGAGCTCTTCGCCCGACCTTATCTTTGCAAGTTCCCTCCCGAGCTTATTGCAGGCCGCAATAAGGAAAGCCCCACTGCCGCAGGCCGGGTCACAGACTTTGATTGAGAGGAGTGCTTTTTCTTTTGCCTGGCGAGTGTCAGTGGCATCTTGTAAACGGGCTTCAAGAACCGGAACAAGGGCACTTTTGATGAGCTCCTGGACAAGCCCTGGGTTTGTGTAATAGGAGCCTGTAGACTTTCTGTCTGAGCCTCTCGGGTCAAGAATGAAACGATTTGGGGCATACTGCCTGCCCTCGATTTCTTCGAGAGATAGAGTGATTCTTGGAGCGTAGTCAAGGAGGCTTTCGTAGATAGAGCCAAACTCTTCTACTGAGAGATCTGAGTAAGAAATAGTCTGCCTGACCCCATCGATTTCTGTAAGCGTAAGGAAGCGGATAGCCTCAAGAAACTCGCTGTTTTTGCAGCCGTATTTTCCCACATATCTGTCTCCTGACATGTCGAAAAGCATGCCATCATATGGATAGATCCCAAGGGTTTCCACCCCTTCACTGATCATTTTGAAGGTGATAAGTAGCCCTTCCCATAGGTCAGTATGTGAGTCGTGCTGAAAATTGTTGTCTTCAATAGTCTCAACCGCAAAGTCCCTAAGCGCAGTGATGCTGTAGTTTTCTAAATAAAGGTCGTTCCCAGGCCCACCGTGACCGCCTAAAAGCCCTCGTTGTTCTGCATAGAGCAGGAAAATGATCCTGTAGATTACTCGCAGGATTTCTTCATAGTAAGCATGACATTCCTTTTCATCAGCTCTTAACTTCTCCATCAGATCATTCCTGAGAAAACCATTTCCGAAAGCCTCTATAGCTTTCACAACATTTTCCCGTAGGTTTTTGCCTACTGACTCCCCTACAGACTGGCTGTGCTTGAAATATTCCTCAAGGTAGACCTCAGGAACCTCTTCTTCGACTGCAATCTCCTCGCCTTCCTCATTTACCTCAACTTTTTTGGAAGTCTTCTTTGAAGGTACCGGAGCAAAGCGGCTTGCATGGGCAAACCTATACAGAGCCTGGAAATCAGAGTACAGGCGGTTGTGGAAAATAGCCTCGATATCAAATTCCACATATCCTTTAACTGTAGTGTGATGGAAGTCCCTTAGCAGTCGCAAGAATAGTCCGTTGGTCAGGAGCGCCCACTTATCATCCTCGGTATTTAAAAAGCCCTGCAAAGCGTCATGAGCACTCGGTTCTCCACGCACCGGGCGCTCGTCAAGCCCCTGAGAAGGAGGAATTATATGAACTACAGGCGGATTTGGCAATTCCAGTTCTTTTCGCCAGCCTCTATGTGAAAAACTAAACTTTAGATTCTCGCTGATCTCCCTCCGGGCCGAGGTATACGTGATATTAAAGCCCAGAGCTTCAAGTAAAGGCCTTTGCCAGTAATTGCGAGCATCCTTTGGGTCCATGGATCTCAGCTTTTCCCCGTACATGTCCCAGCGGCGCTTCAGGCTCTCAAAGGCGTCCTTTACCCTGAGCTCGTATTCTTTTGCATCTGGCGCCGTGTCATCCGGATTCCATGGGACCTTGAATGTAGAAGGATGAGCATAATCAACACTTACCCTTTCTTTTTGCATTGATGAGATAAACTGTGAAGTAATGAGCCCGCCTGAAACCTTGATATATCCCGAGCCTTCGGAATTCATGCCCTCACCTCCGTTTTTGGCACAGGTTCGTACAATCTGAGAGCAACAAGATCACTTGAAGCCCTTTCAATCCTATCAATTCCTTCGAGCCAACCATGGTTTTTCTGGTCTTGCATCAGCTTCTCTTTAAGAGCTATCCTTTCCTTTCTTATCCTTTCAACACTCTCGCTAACAGTAGCATCAAAGGATTCACGATACATCTCAGGTTTCATTGCAAGCTCCAGGTGTCGGAGATAATCTTCCTTTGGCCTGCGGTTTGGTGCAGGCTTTGCCCTCATAAGGTTATAAATCTCATCCTGTGAGAGAGCCTTTCTTTCAATCAGGTTACATGCGACAGGTATGATTTCTTCAATTATGCTGACAGATTCCGTGCCCACTGCAAAACGCACAAGGAAGTAATAAACTGCAGTCACTTTTTCAACATCGGCAGTGCTTATCACCGCAGTCCTTCCATATTCCTCTTTCCGAGGATCAAAAACTGAATTCTTCACTAGCTCAAAAAGGCGCCTGATAACTTGATGTCCAACATTCAGGTGTTCAATATCAATATTCTCAATTGCTACCTTCGGATCAAAAGTTGCCTTTTCAATAGTGCTTCCATGCCCTCCTACCTGAAGGAGATTTGAAAGCTCTATTTTCCTAGTGTTGTGAAGATCCATGTTCTTAGAAATCTTGCAGCCAAATTTCTCCAGACCATTAAGGACAAAACTTTCGAATTCTTCCGGTGTCCCTATAGAAGCCTCCGTTTCTTTCAGGCGCTTTCTAATCTCTGAAAGGTCAACATCTGTCTGCCCGTAGAAGCTTTCAGATCTGATATTTTCCAGCACCTCTTTATCAAAAGGATNNTATCTCCTTGCTCTTCCCTCGAATTCAAAAAGAGAGCTCTGGGCTGTAGTAAGCTTTTCTACCCCAATGTTATGGATCATATCAAAAACGTTGTTGTCATCCCCGAAAAACGGAGGGGCAAAACCGTAATCTTCCCTTATTTGCCAGGCTTTCTTCACCAGCACCTTGAGAATTGTAGCATCAAGTGTATCATTCATTACTAGAGTTCGGATGTAAACTTTCCTGGCCTTCTGTCCGTATCTGTCTACACGTCCATTCCTCTGCTCAAGCCTGTTCGGATTCCAGGGAAGTTCGTAATGTATTACCTGGTTTGCCATGTGCTGGAGGTTGATACCTTCACTTATGCAGTCTGTTGCGATCAAGATTCCTTGGTCAAGCTGCAGAAATTTTGCAAGTTGCTCGTTCCTGAGTGCATCAGTAAGATCTCCATGTACCGTTACAACCTGTAGGGACGAAATTGTCGTCCTGAGTTGTTTTGGAATTTCCTTCTCCAAATACTCCAGTGTATCTTTATAGCGGGTAAAAATGATGGCTTTCTTGGTACCATATACGCCTGAAAGTGCGTTTTTCAAAATACCATTCTTAGGATTAGCCAGCCGTTTTAATTTGCTATCCTTTGAAGGCGTGATCCTGCTTGCAAGCTTTATCAGCTCCTCAAGTTCTTCAGCTTCAGCTCTCAAGGCATCAAGAGATCCAAAGGAAGTCTTGTCCATCCTAATGGAAACTTCTTCATCCTAAAGTTCATCTACGACTTCCTCGTCCAGAGCATTTGCTTTTGCCTGAGCTACACTGACACTCATGTAATCGGATGTCTCTTCTTTGTTGATCTTATCAATTACATTTTCGAGCCTGTTTTTAAGAGAAATTCTCAAAGCTCCTGGGGAAGAAAGAGCTCTTTTCTGAAGATGCATAACTACCCAATGGGCAGTTGTTTGTACTTTGTAGCTGCCTCCTTCGGCAAGGGTGAGAATACTTTTCCCATACCTTTCAAGCTTTTCAACAATTTCCCTTTCTTCCTCATGTTCAAGGTCTATAGCAACTTCTGCCTGGTCACGTACAGGAAATGGATTTTCTTCTTCTGAATGTTCTTTGAACCAATCTTCTACATNNTCGTCGCTGGCAGACATGCTGCTTTGCAACCTCCCTATTTATCCTGGGCTCGTTCACAGGCCCACTTACAATCCCGCAGTCGAGCATATCGAGGAGACTTGCATAGGTATCTGTGTACCCATTGTGAGGTGTTGCAGTCAAAAGAAGAAGATTCTTCACCTTTTTCTGGGCCGTGAGTTCCTTGATAAAATTGTACCTTTCCATCGATATACTCTGCTTTTCAGCAATCTGGTGTGGTTTTGAAGCTAGGTGTGCTTCGTCCACGATAACGAGATCCCAGGGAACTTCAAGTATCTGGTACTTTGTAGGA
>DUIO01000242.1 GCA_013330315.1 Methanosarcina sp.
GGGATACGGTGCCTGAATTCAAAGAGTCCTGTCGGTCGTAAGAGAGGCACTTAAATGAAGGCATTCTAAGGACCTGTGTTCGGATCTGTTGATCTTTCCAATAAACAGAAATCCGGGCTGCAGTTTTTTTGTCCGTACATTTAAAAAATTAAAAATCAGGATTATGCGACGCTGCAATTTCAGATTGCTGCACTTTGATAGGTGATACAATGTCTGGAATAATTGATAGCTATATACCGGTTGCTATATTTCTTGCCGTGGGACTGATTATGCCTCCCATGACAATGTTCATGGTAAAGCAACTGAGTCCGAGGAGCAAAGCAGCCAGCAAGTACACGACATACGAATCAGGCTCCATCCCTACAGGGACTGCAAGGATCCAGTTCAATGTTGAGTATTATCTATATGCGATTGCTTTTGTCCTTTTTGATATTGAGGTGCTTTTCCTTTACCCATGGGCTACAGTCTATAAGGGTCACGGGATTACCTCAATTGCAGTGGTTGAGATGCTTGTATTTATCTTCATACTGCTCTTCGGATATGTATATCTCTGGAAGAAGGAGGCCCTTACATGGGTAAAGTGAAGGAGACAAAAACGAATAACTCAAAGCAAACTCCGGAAGAAGAAATCCCCGGTGTCATCACAACAACCAGCAATGCGATCAGCGATTTCCTTAAGNNAAAGCTCAGGACCTTATCAACTGGGGTAGAAAAAACTCGCTCTGGTTCATGACCCAGCCAATGGGCTGCTGCGGCGTGGAGATGATTGCCACGGGCTGTGCCCACTATGATACTGACCGTTTCGGGATTATTCCAAGGAACTCCCCGAGGCATGCGGATGTCATGATTATCAGCGGTTATGTGACAAAGAAATACCTGCCTGCTTTACAGAGGCTCTGGGATCAGATGCCCGCTCCCAAATGGGTTATCGCCATGGGAGACTGTTCAATAAGCCGCGGGCCATTCTATGAGTCTTACAGTACTGTTCAGAATATCGATGAAATCTTCCCTATTGATGTCTACATTCCCGGATGTCCTCCCAGACCCGAAGCCCTGATTCAGGGATTTGTGGAACTTCAGGAGAAAGCAAAAGCCAAAAAAGACCGGGGCACGGAGTACTGAGGAGATTTCAGGCTTATTTGAGGGAATATAATGGATGCCAGAACAATTATAGAATCATTAACCGGGAAGTTTCCGGAGGCAATTTCCGAAGCCGGGATCGAATCCCCAATCCGTATCCGGGCATACGTTGACAGGGAGAAAGCAAAAGAGGTCTGTCAGTACCTTAAGGACTCCCTTCAGTTTGATCACCTCTGTTCGGTGTGCGGAGTGGACTATCCTCAAAGGAACGAGCTCGAATCTGTGTATCATATAGCTTCGTATGACCATCCTGTAGTCCTTATGCTCAAAGCAAGGCTCCCAAGGGATTCGCCGGAAATCGAATCCATTGTGCCCGTATACTGGAACGCAAACTGGTACGAAAGAGAGACCTATGAACTCTTCGGGATATTCTTCAAAAACCATCCGGAATTAAAGCCCCTTGTGCTCCCCGAAGAAATGCTTGGAGAATGGCCTCTCCGGAAAGACTACAAGGGCTTCCCGAACAAAACGGCAAGAAACCTGGTGTGAGGGGTGAAAAATGGAAGATATTCTTGGACCAAAGGAAATTATCGGACCAAACGAAATGATCGTACACCTGGGCCCTCAGCATCCCATGCAGCCCGGACCTTTCAGGTTAAACCTGAGGTTAAAAGGGGAAACTGTGATGGATGCCGAAGTGGAACTGGGTTATATCCACAAAGGCATTGAAAAAATCCTGGAGAGTAAGACCTACCTTCAGGGAATCACCATAGTTGACAGGATCTGCTACCTCGTAGCCCTGACAAATGAAGAATGCTACGTGGGATGCGTTGAAAAGCTGCTCGGTATCGAACCTCCTGAGAGGGCTCAGTATATAAGAGTCATTTTAGAAGAGCTTTCGAGACTCCAGAGCCACCTATTAGGCATGGGAGAATTCGGGGAATTCATCGGCTTCGTCTCCATGTTCATGTACACTATCAAAGAAAGGGAGGACATTCTTACCCTTATTGATATGGTCACAGGGGCAAGAGTCACCCACAGCTACCTGAGGTTCGGAGGAGTGCGCGATGACCTTCCTGAAGGGTTTAAGGAAAAAACTATTCCTGTCCTGAACAACCTCAAGAAAGTCATCAGTGACTACGAGGAAATGTTCTATTCTGACAGAATTTACAGGGAGAGAACAATAGGAGTCGGCGTCCTTACTGCAGATGTTGCAAAGAGCCTTGGAGTATCAGGACCTGCTCTGCGAGCAACAGGCGTTCCTTTCGATATCAGGAAAAACGAACCTTACCTTGTGTACGAAGATCTGGACTTCAAGGTCTGCACGGAAACTGCAGGAGACTGTTTTGCAAGAGTGCAGGTCAGGCTTAACGAGATGCGTGAAAGCATTTACATCATAGAACAGTGCCTTGACATGATCCCGAACGGGCCTATCTTTCCGGAAGGAACCCCTTACGGCAAAAGGACTCCAGTAATGAGAGTTCCGGCAGGCGAGGTATTCTACAGGGTCGAAGACCCGAGAGGAGAAATGGGAATGTACATGGTTTCCGACGGCTCGGACAAACCTTACCGTGTAAAAGTAAGAGGACCTTATTTCCCCACTCTGCAGGCTCTGCCCCCTCTCATTAAAGGCACAACAGTTGCAGATGTGGCAGCAATATCAGGCAGCATGGACGGCTGCACAAGTGAAGCGGACAGGTGATTGTAGTGGCTATAGAAATTCCTGAATTCATAATTCCTTTTATTCCCTGGATCCGTGGGCTTGTAGGCCTCTCTCTTGTAGGAGCCATTTTCCTCGGAGCAATGGGCGCGGTCTGGATTGAAAGAAAACTTTCAGCAGACATCCAGTTCAGGCACGGGCCTTCAAGGGTAGGCAAGTTCGGGCTTCTACAGCTGGTAGCCGATGCCATAAAACTACTTACGAAAGAAGATATGAGACCCAGTAATGCTGACCGCCTTCTTTTTGACAACGCTCCTATTTTTATGATGAGCTCGGTTTTCCTGATGCTCGTTGCAATCCCTGTGGGTGCAGTCTTTATTAATGGGGTTGAATACCCTCTGGCTGTAACTGAGATGGATATTAGTATACTTTACATAGAGGCAATGTCCGCGATTACCATCTTTGGGATTTTCATGATTGCTTACGGTTCTAACAACAAGTATTCCCTGCTTGGAGCATTCAGGAACTTTGCCCGTATGGTCGGGTATGAAGTGCCTCTCGGAATCACTGTTGTCAGTGTTGCTGTAATGACAGGTTCCCTTAATATTGTGGAAATTGCAAGAGCCCAGGGCCTCGTATGGAACATCTTCCTGCAGCCTATCGGGTTTATTGTCTTCTTTATTGCTCTTATGGCTGATATGGGAAGGCTTCCTTTTGACCAGAACGAATC
>DUIO01000071.1 GCA_013330315.1 Methanosarcina sp.
TCCAGGGAACTGCCTCCGAGAGGGCGCACTCCTCCGCTGATAACATCCGAGTACACCTGATTTGTTATGATCGCGGCAAAACCGTGTTTACGGGCAAGAGCATGTAAAAATCCTATCTGGTTAGCAAGTTCTCTGCGGCTTTTTATGCCGGTTTCCTCATCTTCGAGCTCGAACCTGTAATATGAAGTTGCAGAATCCAGAACTACAAGCCCGATATTTTCACCTGCTATCCTTTCTATTTCCCTTACGGCTGAATATTGTTCTTCAAAACTGAGAGGCTCGTAGATAATTATGCTCCTTGCTATTTCTTTTGCATTCTCTCCGGCAATCTGCTTGAAACGAATAGGAGAAAGCCCTTCGGTATCTATGAAAATGACCTTCTGCCCCTGCTTTACACACTCCACTGCAAGCTGAATGCATATATTTGTTTTTCCGGTTCCTGCAGCTCCAAAGACCTGAGTTACGATCCCTCTTTCAAAACCTCCTCCGAGAAGGTCATCAAGGGGCTTACAGCCGGAAGATAATAGTTTCTCTATGACGTGACACCTCTTTTTGCACTTAAAAGAGGTATGAAAGACCAGAGATATAATGTTTTTTTCGTAATTTTTTTCCTTTTCCCGGAAAAAAACAGAATACTGGAAATTTAAGGTTTAAATCATGAAATTAAGGAAAATTCGAAAATTTTACAGGAAAATAGACTTATAGAAAATAATAGAAGAAACCTTTCTTACTTATGATACGGTTTTGACATCGATTCTTTGCTACGAACCATATGTTTTTATGGCGCTAAGAAATACTGAAATGTCTTGCCCTAATATATTATAATGTTTTCAAGGATTAAAGCCATATATATGGTATCCATACCTATATCCATTGAAGTGCCTTCCACATAAGATTAAGTCTTCTGTACTTGAAAATATTCTCAGAAATCAGACATTTATTTAAAAACGGAAGCCCTTAAATTTGTCACCAGATCTGGTAACAAATGTCCATCTTTGTATACAAAGTAAGAGGGTTATTGTATCCAGAGGTGGGTTNNTTAATAGAGTGGAAATAATATCTAAGGGGCACTCTTTACAAACTGCATGCCCTGTTCCGATATTGCTAACTAGTCTGGAAGAGTTGTTATAGAATTAATGGGTTGGCTAAGGAATGGTACCCGTGCAGGGTTTTGTTTTGTTGCTTTGATGCGCTCTGCGTCAGCACAATCCCTCCTTGCACAATGGAAATAAAAGTAAAATGTAATAAAGATGCATGTGAAAGGCATGCAAAACAAGAATAAAAAACAGAAGAATGCTGTACCATAGATATGAGGGGCGCAAAGTATGACAAAAGTAATAGTTTACACAACCGAACGTTGTCCTAAATGCAACAAATTGAAGAAATTTCTGGAAGCGAATTCAGTACCTTTCGAAGTGGCAGATATGTCCACACCGGAAGCTCTGACAGAACTGCGTTTCAACGGAGTATTTACAGTGACAGCACCTGTATTGCAGATTAAGGATAATACGTTCCTCACGCATGACGAACTTTTCCGCGGGGAAGAAGTGGACTCAGAAAAGATTCTGGGAATTATATAACACAGCACCTGAAAATTTAAAAACGCTTAAAAACTTTGCAGATTCCATCCTATCACTAAACGATTACCGAAGATGAGAAAATGACAGGCGAGATTTTCTTAACCGACGATGAATTATCCGATAGCCAGCCAGTGCGAAAAGTACTCAGCGGGCTCTCTATTTCTTCCCTTTCCAAAAATGACCAGTTATCTGACAATCAGCCCGTACAGAAAACACTCGACGGGCTGTCTGTCTCTCCCCTCCCTAAAGTCAGGACAACAGAAGGCTTCATTCTTAACTGGGACAGGAATATCATTGTAAGCCAGCTTTTGAAGGAAACAAAACTGAGTGAGATCTTCTACAGCAAACCTGCAATTACAAAAGAAGAAGCTGTTGATATTGCAAAAGAAGCCGAAAAAATTATCAGGAAAATGAATATCAAATTCCTTTCAGGCCCTCTTATCCGGGAAATAGTAAATAATATTCTGCTTGACAGAGGGCATGTGGAATGGAGAAATATAATGACAAGGGTCGGAGCATCGGTTTACGATGCTTATGAGATCGACTCAGGATATGGCTTTGGGGCAAACGACAATGCAAACCAGTTGAACAACGCCGAGACATCCCATAAGAGAAAAGCAGACAAAATGTCAAAAGAGCAAAACCTCCTCCTGATGCCAAAAGAGCTTGCAGACCTGCACCTTAGCGGCGATTTCCATATCCACGACCTTGAATATATGGGCACAAGACCTTTCTGCCAGGACTGGGACCTTAGATATTTCTTCTATTACGGGCTTATGCCTGATGGGGTAGGTACACAGTCAAGTGTCGCAAAACCTGCAAAGAATGCCGAAGTAGCATTCCTGCATGCTGTCAAGGCGATGGGGTCAGCTCAGACTAATTTCGCAGGTGGTCAGGGTTTTTACAATTTCCTTACCTTTATTGCACCTTACCTGGAGGGTAAGTCCGAAGTTGAAATAAAACAGCTCATGCAGATGTTTGTCTACGAAATGATGCAGATGATGTGTGCAAGAGGAGGACAGACCGTCTTTTCTTCAGTCCAGCTTTCACCTGGCGTTCCAAAGCTCTGGAGAAACATTCCGGTTGTGGCTATGGGTAAGGTCTGGAATGGAAAGCAGGCACCCCTAAGGACCTATGGGGAATTTGAAAAAGAGGTCCGCCTCGGGTTTAAAGCTCTTATGGATGTCATGCTTGAAGGAGATGCCTGGGGCAAACCTTTCAGTTTCCCCAAGCCTGAAATATCTCTTGAGCCCGACTTTATGGAAGAAGACGAGAGCTTTAACAGTGCCCACCCCGAACTTCCGACCTATAAGGAGCTTTACAGGTTAACATTTGAGCTAGCTGCCAAATTCGGGACTCCTTACTTTGACAACCAGCTCCCAGAGTATAGAGGCGCAGGAGAAGGGATTTCATGCTACCAGTGCTGTGCTTACCAGTTTTCTGCAAACCCTACGGATGATAAAGAATTTGACGATAAGCTGCATTTCAGGGATGGAAAGCATTTCTCAATGGGCTCATGGATGGTCCTGTCCTTAAATTGCCCGAGGGCTGCATACAGGGCTGAATACGATGACGAAAAGCTTTTCTCCGAGCTCAAAACCCTGATGAACAAAGGGGTCGAAGTTTTCAAAATTAAGCGAAAATGGATGAATAGCCTGATAAAGAAAAACAGAATTCCTTTCGCAGCCCAGTGCCCAAAAGATCCTACCACCGGAGAAAAAGGAGCAATGGCTGTAGACTTTGACAGCCTCGTATATACGATTGGAGTCGTAGGGATCAATGAAATGGTCCAGTACCACACAGGTTACCAGATCCACGAGTCTCCTGCTGCGTATAAATTTGCCATCAGGGCTATGTTTGAAATGAAAATGCATGCCCAGAAGCTTTCGAAAGAGAATGGCATGGAAATTGCCCTTGCGAGAACCCCTGCAGAAACAACAGCCCAGCGCTTTGCAGTCTCAGACATCCTGCACAGGGAATATGCCGACAAAGCAAAAATCACCATTAAAGGTGACCTGAAAGCCGCAATGAAAGAATTCAATGAGACAAGAGACCTGCCAATTTACTATACTAACGGAACCCACATCCCTCCCGGAGCTGATGTTTCTTTGCCTGAGAGGATAAAATACGAGCATACTTTCTTCCCCATAGTGGACGGAGGAAATATCATGCATATCTGGCTTGGAGAAGGAAAACCGGACCCTGACGGCTTACAGGAGCTTGCTATGCATATAGCAAAGAATACCCAAACGGGGTATTTTGCTTTTACAAGGGATATGACCGTATGCACCGACGAAGGGTATGTAGCGACCGGTCTGCTGGACAAATGCCCGAAGTGCGGGTCTGAACATGTGCAGCACCTCTCAAGGATAACAGGATACCTCCAGTCTGTTGAAGGCTGGAACAGGGGTAAGCGTCAGGAACTCAAGGACAGGAAAAGATATACCTCAAGGGAACTCAGGTAAGAGTTCCTTTACCTTTTTTATATCAAACCCAAAGAGGCACGAATTTAAAATGGTAACTGGTATGAAAGTGAATTATGCGGGCACCATCCCGATCTCGACCCTTGACTGGACAGGAAAGGCTGCCATTACCATTTTTTTTAGGGGATGTCCCCTTCGCTGCCCTTACTGCCAGAACCATCCATACATTGAAGGATCAAGCCTGGTAGAACTTGATTTTATAGAAGAAAAGATCAAAGCATCAAAACCTTTTGTAAGTGCAGTCGTTTTTTCTGGAGGGGAGCCACTTATGCAGGAGGCTGTCATTCCCCTTGCAGAATTTGCAAAAAAGCTCGGGCTTTCAGTAGGGATACATACAAACGGCTGTTATCCTGAGAGAGTAGCAGAACTGATTGATCGAAACCTGGTTGATAAATTCTTCATCGACATAAAAGCCCCTCTTGATGATCCAAAACTCTACGTAAAGGTTGCCGGCTGGAAAGAATACGGAGAAATAAACAGTATCTCCAAAGAGGCTCCGGAATGGATCGTTGCAGCTGTTACAGAAACAATAAAGACAGCAGACACCAGTGGCACTGAACTGGAACTCCGGACAACCGTAATCAGAGGCCTTATCGGAGATAAAAATGAAATATCCCTGATAGCAGCCTGGATCGCGAAACATATAAAAAATAGANNTTCGAGCTTGGAAAAATAGCAAAAGGCTTCCTGAAGGATGTAAGGATAAGGACAAAAGAAGAAGGTATAGAAGCTCTTTAATTTGAAATGATCAGGCAGCTCGATCTATACCGGAGTCCATCTTTACCGGATAGCAGATATCTTACATGGGCACAAATGTNNTGCTTTTTCTATACTCTTTTTTATATATTATTCTTAGCCTGTTTTCCTTATATCCCTTTTTACCTTTTTTCCTACAATACTTAACTCTTTTTTTATTATTGTTTATTTACGCATAGACTTTTAAAGGA
>DUIO01000142.1 GCA_013330315.1 Methanosarcina sp.
AAAATAAATTAGTAAGTTTTTATTCATATATTAAATAGAATTCTACTGTTCAGGAAAAACAGAGAGTTGCGGATATAATGGCTAGATATGATGGCTAGATATGATAGCTGAATAAGATAGCTGAATATGGTGGCCGAATATGATGGCTTTAGATAAAGCGGAGGACTTCCAGCCAATTTTTAATATTCATTTGAATCAAATTCCTGGCTTTTTTAAATGACCGATTTTCTGTAGATAATAAGACAGTAACTGAGACCATAACACCTCGAGAAAATTAAATTTGTGGGAAGTTTAAAATATATACAATTCAATATACTTTCAAGAAAAATAATAGAGGTGTTTTGAAGTCTGATTAAAAACAGAAAATCAACACAACAGAATAAAAATCCAGCAAATGGTACACCTGATCACTGATGATTTTAGCAATGGCAATTTCAGTATTATGTCTCCAGTAATGTTAGCGGATAATAATCTGTTCTTTATCTGATGCTGTTTTCCAGTTTCTCCGAGGCAGAATAAGAAAGACTGAGAATAAGAAAATTCAGGGCTTTCCTTTGGCATATGGAATTTTCTTACGTTTCGGATATCGCAATTAATAATAAAACGGTGTTATCATGTCGGTTAGTGACTCAGTTAACCGAATAATAATAGGTTCCGGTGTGATATTTGCAGGGACTCTTATTGGACGATTATTTGATATCCTCCTTAAAGGAGTGCTCACTTCATATCTCTCACCAGCAGACTTCGGTGTTTACTCTCTTGCACTTACGGTAATATCAATCACGGGTGCTGTCGCAACCCTTGGACTCAGTGACGGGGTGCCAAGATATATTGCGTACTTCAGGGGCAGGAACGAAGAGTACAAGATTCATGAGATAATGGTTTCAGCCATAGTTATGGGCTTGATTTCCAGCCTGCTTGCAACACTGGTCTCACCTGTTCTTTTCGAATTTCTGGCAGGGGAAGGGTTCGATATACAGGGAAAAATTCTGTCTATAATCAGGATTATGATTTTTGCTATCCCTTTCACCATATTGCTTAACGTAACAGTAGCTATCTACAGGGGATTCGACCGTATGAATGTTAATATGTATTTCTATAACATCATAAGGCCGGTATCTTTTCTTGTATTTGCCTCAGCTGCTGTATATTTCAGCGTATCACTTAAAGGTGTGGTATTTGCGGACCTGCTCTCAATNNGTCTTTACTTTCGGTATAATGTCAGTGTACTTTATAAAGAAACCACCTGTTAAGCCGGAATGGAAAATTAAGTTTAGCGAACCCACGAGGCAGCTTGTAAGGTATTCATTTCCTCTTTTGATAACTGCAACTCTGCTGAACCTTATGACCTGGACAGATACCATAATGCTCGGTTATTTCAAGTCAACCGAAGCCGTTGGAGTTTACAATGCAGTATATCCCCTTGTAGGGTTTCTGACCTTGATAATAGGTTCGATGGGCTTTGTATATATCCCCGTAGCATCAAAACTATGGGGAGAAAACAGTACCGAATTGATAGGTCCTATTTACCAGATAATGACCAAATGGTGTTTCATGCTTACATTTCCTGTATTTGTTTTAATGTTTGTGTATCCGGAATTTATTCTCATGAAACTTTATGGAGCAGAATATGCAAGCGGTGCGCCGGTCCTGCGTATCCTTGCCATGGGGTTCATAGCAAACTCGTACTTCGGGTTTAATTACCATACAATAATGGCATCCGGAGACTCAGATTTCCTGATGAAATGTTCGGTAGCAAGTACAGGAATTAACGTTATTCTTAACTTTATGCTTATACCTGAGTACAGCATGGTAGGTGCAGCTTTAGCATCTTCAATATCTTATACATCGATTGAGATCCTGATGACCCTTAGAACCTGGAAAAAGGAGAATATGCATCCTTTCACTTCAATGTACAGGAAGCTAACCTTTATCTGTGCATTCATGGTTGTATTCATGCTCGCAGCCAAAAAGACACTCCTGCTTTCCGAAGCAGCCTGGGCGTACACGGCCTTCTTTATTGTATACCTTATGATCATTCAGCATTCGAATATACTTGATAAAAATGAAGTAAGCATGATAAGCGAGATGCGAAAGGCTATCCGGTACAATATTGGTGTCCGTATCCCTGATGTGTTCAAGATACGTGCATGATAACACTTTCCAAGGCTAGCTTTAAGAAGATGCGACAAATATACTCTTCTCCTTCAGGCATAAGTGGTTTAGAAATAGGCCCGTTAAGAACTATATAGACATATTCGAATAAGTAATAATGAGGAGGCAAGTTATGAAGCTCTGGTTTCTCAAAGCCGCAGGCACTTTAGAAGACGAAGAAATAATTCTGGAAGATAATGTGATTACTATAGGAGGGGCTGAGTTCCCGGATCTATCCCATATTAAAAATGAAGAGCAGATAGAGAGATTCATACTTGAGAAATATCCCGGTATGCATGGAGAGCGTTCCGGGAAGTGGGCAGGAGAAATCTGTTCTTTCATTACAAAAATAAAGAAAGGAGATCTTGTCGCAGTCCCGCTAAAAACCAGAAATGAAGTACTTATCGGAAAGGTTACCGGAAACTACGAATACAGACAACTCAGCGACTTTATCAGCCACATCCGGAGGGTCAGATGGCTCAAAACCTTTTCAAAAGGAGCTTTTGAAGAAGAATATGATGTTGACCTCAACTCCCCTGAAGCCCTCTCCCTGATAAAAGCAGACCCTGAAAAACTTTCAGGCTTCACCGAAACAAAAAGCCTGGGAGCCCTTGTCGAAGAACTTTCTTTTACCCTTGAAGACATGGGCTTGATGAGAGAGAAAATGCTTGAACTTGTGTACAGGCTGGCTGAAACTGAAGAAATAACTGAAGTCAGGAAAATTGCGGCAGAAATGGAAAAGATGCTGAGAGAAAAATAAGAAAAAGAGGAGAAAAGCATCCTCTTAATCAAAATTCAATTTTAATTTGGTTTTAATTGAATTTTTCATTTTTTATTTTTAACATATATCATTTTTATCTTTAACCAATAAGGTCGTTCAGGTCAAGCTCAAACCCTACAACGGCATATCCGAGACCAAAGTTGCTTATTACTTCGGGGTGGAATTCTCCAAAGACTCCAAGCTTTTTACCTCTGACATACACATCTGCCCGCCTGCCTTCAAGAAATGCAGAATCCTCGGATTCTTTGACTTCATAGGGAAGCATCATTTCCCTCATAAAGGCGTCCACAACTTCATATACTTCCGTGAAGTTTGCCTGAGGGTGGATAGAGACTGCAGCTATGTGCTGGCGGGTCACTTCATTGCTCACTACCTCTCCGAACTCAAAGATCTTCTGAGGGAGTTCCCTGTGCTGGTTTAAGGCAAGGATTTCAAGGAGATTGGGAATTACGGTTGTCCTGAGCATTGTCTGGTCTTCACTTATGGGGTGAAGGACGTAGGTAACGTCATCAGTCTTTTGCCTGCCCATATTTTCGAAGTTAATCTTTTCGCTTGTAAGCGTGAAGGGCATAACCTCATAATAGCCGAGTCCGACCATTATTTCGTTTACCGAAGCCCGCATCAGGGAAATAGGGTGGGATTTGCCTGCGGTGTAGGTCTCAGGGACACTTACTTTGATATTCTCGTAACCGTAGCCTTTGGCAATATCTTCCACAAGATCATAATTATGCAGAATATCTGCCCTGTAAGCCGGCACCTTTACTTCAACGGTTTCGTTATCAAGGGCACATGCTCCGAAACGCATCCTCTCAAGCTGTTTTACGATTTCTTCAACCGAAAATTCCATGCCTATAAGGGACTTTACCTCGCCTGTAGTAAGTAGCCTTTCTTTGGGCTCAAGGTCAGGAAGAATGAATTCCTCTCCGCCTGGACGAATTACCCTTACAAATTCGATCTGTCCCCCTCTTTCTGCAAGGGCTGTAACCACGATGTTTAAGGCTGTGTATACCGCTTCTCCAAGCCCCGTAACATCAATAAAGAGGTCTGTAGTCTGTTCAGTCACCGTGGTAAGTGTACCGTTAATGATAGGCGGGAAAGACAGCACATTATCATTTGCATCGAGAATGATAGGGTACTTGTCAAAATCCTTAACGAGATGTGCAAACCTCGTGCCTTTCGGGTGCTTTTCCAGGACCTCTGTCATGCTCATCTTTTCGGTATAATCCAGAGGCACGAACTCAAACCCGGGATCTACTGCCATATATCGGAAAGGAGGCTTCACGTTTTTCAGGTCATGCACACCTATAGAAACTTTTTTCCTGTTTCGGCCCAGGCCCCAGTGCAGGTCTTCCTGAAGGTCCATGAGGGACTTGATAGAAGAGGACGTGAATTTTACTCCCCTTACAACCGCACATCCGAGGAAAGGCCTGATTTTCAGAATATCCTCACTTACAGATATGGAGATCTCATAAGGCTTTATCTCATACTCAGGAAGCCCGGTCTCAAGGTCCAGAAAACCCCGCATTGCCCTGGCTGCCCCTTCCACACTATAAAGGTCAGGCCTGTCAGGGAAGAACTCGATATCAACATATTCGTCTTCAACCCTTTCGATATCGGCCCCTATCATGGGTACCCTTTTTATGATGGTTTCCTTATCTGTTCCCGTAAGTTTTTCGAGGTCTTCATAATGCAAGGTAATTACTGGCATGGGGATTTCATCTCATCTGTTGCTAGCTAACTTAACCCCAAAAATAATCAACTTTAGATTTAATGCTTTTGTTTCGGGAAGCGTTTGAATCTACACACCCGTAAAGGGTACAACATATTGAAGTCACTAATCAGGATTCAGGCGATTGATTTCAATCCACACACCCGCGAAGGGTGCGACTATATTATATTTACCAGTAATTCTTTACTAGATACCATTTCAATCCACATACCCACATGGAGCATGACTATTATCAATATTTATTTTGAAACTTATAATATTTCAATCCACACACCCGCGAAGGGTGCGACGACTGCATTCACAAATTATAGAACACTAAACACAACATTTCAATCCACACACCCGCGAAGGGTGCGACATATTATCATTTCTGGTTAAACAAAAAACCAGTAAATTTCAATCCACACACCCGCGAAGGGTGCGACGTTTTTCATTTGCTATTTTAACGGCGTGTTCTTTTATTTCAATCCACACACCCGCGAAGGGTGCGACATGTAGCCTCTGGTCAATCCCTCAGACTCCTTAAGGTATTTCAATCCACACACCCGCGAAGGGTGCGACGATTTTCGTGATGTTAGATTCTCTGACTCGCAGGGATTTCAATCCACACACCCGCGAAGGGTGCGACAATAGTCAATGTTTCCCCCTCAGTAGACTCCTCTGTATTTCAATCCACACACCCGC
>DUIO01000126.1:0-191 GCA_013330315.1 Methanosarcina sp.
TTGCCGGAAAAACGCCGTAAAGACGCCGTTCTGGTTGTTGAATATGTCATGACGGCAAGCCCTGAGTGGTGGAAAGAAGCGACACCGCGGCAGCAGGCGGAGTTTTTCGCCCGTTCTGAGCAATGGCTGGAGAAGAAATACGGGAAAGATCGTGTTGTAGCTGCGGTTGTTCACCGGGACGAGGCCACCCC
>DUIO01000126.1:249-2518 GCA_013330315.1 Methanosarcina sp.
CGTAGCCAGGTATCGATCTCGCCAGAGGCTCTGGAGCCGCGCATATTGCGGAAAGGAATTTTCACCAAAGACGTGGAAGATCAGGCAGCCATAGCCAAACGTCTAAGTCACGCAGTGAACGATGGCTTTGCAGGAACCATCGCTATGGCCTCTCAGAGCGCCCAGAATGCCAAAAGAGCGCGCGATCTACAGAAGACTATGGATTCGCAGCAGAAACGCCTACAGAGCGTTACAGAGCCTTTTAAAGGACTTTCCCGGGAGCAGATGACCCATATTCTGACGATGGCGCAGACGTTCCAGCAACAGAATCACGATCGTGAAAAACAGCGCCAGCTTGAACGGGAGCAGGAACGCCAGCAACGTCAGAAAACTGACAGAGGTATTAGCCGATGAGTGAAAAGCAGCGCCGTGAAGGGTTTCGAAAAGCGGAAGCATCACTAAGACTTGAGGGAATGGATCCTAGTGGAGTACCTCGTTATGAATGTTTGAAAACGAGGATTATCTCTGGCGAAACAAGTTATGAACAAGGGCGTAAAGAAATATTGGATTACTACCTTAGAATAAATCATAAGGGCGAGGAGTAATTCGCCCTCAGGTATGTCAGTACGGAATTTCTTTTTCTGGAGGGTTAACAAGAGGTTGCTTTTTGAATGTAAGCGCATTGCTTGCTCCTGTTTTTACATAAAAATAAAATGAATCATGAAAAAGTTCTATGGGATAAGACTCCACTGCCTTTTGTTTAATTCCTTTTAAAAGACCTATGTGTATTAAATATGTTATTGCTTTATTTAAATCTACATTGCGGCAAGCAAGCTTTTCGCAAATAGTTTGTTTTCTAGCTAACACATGCTCCTGGAAGTTATCTCTGGCATATAGAAGGTATAAATATAGCTGAAGCGCTACAAGCTCAAAATGGTATCTATTATGCATTGACTGGAAGGCGCTGATTGTCCTGTCTTCGCTAACGATGCCTGCCATAGGCAGCTTACACCATCCGTCATGAATGTACCCATCAACATCCACTGTATAGATTTTCTTTCTTTTTGACGCGGGCGATAGGTATTTAATTAGTTTTTTATTATCGAGCAATTTGAGACCTTCATTTACCAAAGATCGGCTGATAGAAGCTATTTTGCTTATTTCTGTAAACGTAAGTTTTACGGTTCGCACTCCATCATCCTCTTCTTTTCCAAAGAGACAAAAAGTTATATATATCTTTATGGCGGCAATGGCATGTGAAGTCTCTAAACTATTAAACTCTGTCAGTCTATTACCGATCCAGAGTGATGGCATTTTTTTCCAATATAACATTAGTGACTCCTTTATGCGGAAATGAAAGTGAAATAAATCATAATTAACACACAAATGGCCAATGCAAGACTAGTAAGTGACCCTGCCACTTTTCCCAGCCTTTCAGCAAGCTCTACAAATCGCTCTAAGTCACCCATTTTGACCTCTGCTCCTGTTTACCGATATACCGATTATCCCAGTAATCCGCGTATCTGTATCTACAGGAGCAAAAGTCTATCTAGAAAGGTATGGGAAAAAATTAATATAACTTTTTATAATTAAATCAAAAAGTTNNATCAAAAAATGGTTATCAAATGAACTTCAATATGGTTCACGGTGAACCATATTTGAAGGTTTTCAGAGGCTCAGTCGAGATCTAGATCTGTTTGATCCGGAGGCGGGAGTTCATCGGTGCCAACAATAGGGCGGTCTTTGAGATCGACAAAAGGAATATATCGAAGATCTTGCTGTGATTTTTCTAAGAAATCAGACTCTTGCTCTGAGGAGGAGGCAATCACGGTAGCTTGGAAGATTGCGTATTTTTTTTGATTTCTACCTGCCTGCCAAAATGCTTTGGCATTAACACAATATGCTGTGGCATTACCTATTTTTACTGCCTGCATCCATCGATCTTCCTTCAGGATTTTAACCGCCCTTGCTACTGATGCTCTAGAGACCCCGGTTATCTCCATCAAAGTCGTATAGCTGCAAACAACAGCATTAGTTGTCCTGCCCATATTCTCAATCAAGTACATAAGGATTTCAGAGGCAATAGGGCTTTTCCTTGTCAGCGCACGCCATTCCTTGAGATACGCGCGGCTAACCTGGACGAAATTATAGTTATCCTGCTCATGAGACTCTGGAGTGCCAATCTGTGAATTATCCATTGCTCTATAGACCATTTCAATATCCCATTTGATACCGGTTGTATCATTAGAGATGCAACAGGTCAACTTGAGTCTCATAGCTAGTGAGACTC
>DUIO01000345.1 GCA_013330315.1 Methanosarcina sp.
AGAATAGATCAAAAAAATCGGGGTTAAATAAGGGCATACAGTATCAAACACAAAAATTTTTGCTAAAAATATTATATAAGTCAATGTAAGAAAATGCGAGAAAAGAATATAAACATCAAATAACATTAGTAAAGCATTTGCTAAAAAAATAGTAGGGAGTGAAACCGAAATATATCAAAAAATATGGAAAAAAGAAATTGGAGAGTGCAAAGTTCAGGATATGCAAACAAAAACAGAGTAATGATGTAAAAAAATTTTTATGTTAATTGAACAAAACTAATTTACTGTAAATAAAAATTTATCACAAATAGATACTAGATACTTATAAAATACTTAGCATTAGATTATTACATAGAGTTAATTTTTGACAGAAATTTCAAAAAAATTTAAATACATACATAATAAAAATTACGAGCATATCCCAGTTTGGAATATCCCAAGCTTGTAAGGAGTAGTTCACGTGAGAAAATCCATTCATCTCCATAACAGGCAAGAACATACCCTGGTCATTGCCTCTGTCTCAATTTTGATTCTGGCCCTGCTAATGATTTCNNAACTCTCGGAGATACCCTGCGCATAAAAGGAAGCGCATCTCCAGGCGAAGAAATCGAAGTACAGGTGACTTTTGAAAAGGCAGTTCCGGTATCCGGAGGAAAGTATGAATACATACTGGAGGACGTAAAAATCCCTGAAGGGTTCAACAACCGCTTTACGGTCAGGGCAACTGAAGCCAAGAACCTTAACGTCAGGGTAAAAATGCTGATCTGGATAACTAAAAGTTCAGATGCTTCAGGAAATACCGCGACTGTAACACAGTCGAGTGTCCCGCCAGGAACCTATCAGATAAAGATGGATGGAGATGCCGCAGGGGGGGCTTCAACTGTGAACTTGAAGATTACAGCCGTTCAACAGATAAAAGCGGATTCGGGCGGGGATTTCAGTTACTCCTACAATACAAAAGCTGTTCCTCCGGGAGACTTTAAAATAAATGTAGGAGGCGTCACGAAACAGGTAACCCTGAAAGACAAAATTTCAGTGATACCGGGGACTTCAGGCGGTTCAGTACAGGAAACTGAGGATGTTACGGAAAAAGTAACAGAAACACCGGTAGAAACAGAAAACACTGAAACAGAAAATAATGAAACAGAGAATAATGAAACCGTTTCAGATCCGGATCAAAATGTAGAACAGGAAGAAGAAAATGATCATGAGCCTGCACCTGTTAAAGAAACAGGACTCTCTGGAGATATAATCTACATGGGGGGAGGAATGGTAGCAGGAGTCCTAATGCTTATTCTATATTCAAAAAGAAAATAAAAAAACAATGATTTCAGCCAGATATTACGCTAAAATATTCTGATAATACGCTAAAATATTCTGATAATAAATAAAAAAAATAAATGGGGAAAATGGAGGCATACAATTGAGAAAAAGTTTATTGGTACTCATATTGACGGTATTAATATTGACCTCTGCACCAGCAATGGCAGGAGGTGGAAAAACAGACATAAAACCTGTTGCAACTTTAAATTTTACTGATAAAGTAGTTTACTTCCTGGATCATAACAGTGACCCGACAGAAGGAAACTGGATTACTTTAGGATGTCCTAACGAAGGCACAAGAATTCAACTTCCTGAGCCTATAAAAGTCACATATAATGGCACGAAGTATAAGGAATTCGGAGGAGCATCCTGGAAACTGAACAAAGATGCAGACGAAAGCTATACAATAAAGTATCCTTCAACGAGCTCTTACACAACGCATCCGGTTTATCTTCCGGACGAAGAAGTAACTATGTCTTTCCACGGAGATTCATGCCTGAAGGGACAGGACGTGGAAATTTACGTATTCAAGTTAACCTCAAACTGCGCACGTGAGCTTCTTGACTCCTTCCTGGCAGGAGATGTAGGGAACTTAAATACTCTCTTCAAAGACAGCATTGGAGAAAAATACGAAAAATATTGCACCAAACTCGATAGTTGCGGCGATATATCAGACTATAAACTCGGATGCTTTGATGCAGGCCAGTACTGCATAGTTATGGTTCAGCAGAACAATGACAAAAGCATGACAGTCCTTTCTTCAACTGTCCTTGTAGTCACAGAATACGAACTTCAAGTTGACTCCCCCGGAAGCATAGTAAAAGGAAATGACCTGGACATATGCATGGAGTTGGAGGGAGCCCCCGCTGCATACGGCTGCACCTACGGTGCTGTACTCATAAAAGAACAGGCATACAAAGCAAACATAGAAATCAACTCTGATGGTACAAAAGCCGGGACTTCCGTTATAATAAATGACCTTGACATTATTGAAGAATTTGACATTAATTCCTCGAACTATAAATCCAAACTGACCAAAAACGAATTACAGACTGAAATTCAGACCCTTATAGGGGAAGGAAACGGAGCAATAGCAATAGGGGAATCTGGCCAGAAGAAACTATCACTCACCACATTCGATCTGCCTGTAGGCTGCTATTATCTCCTTGTGGGCGCATATAGCCCTGAAGATGGACTTGTAGGCATTACTCAGAAAGAGGTCCAAATAAAAAATAAAGGAAGTTCAAACAATAATAATTCCGGAGGAAATAAAGACAAGGTTAATGAAACAAACAACTCCCCGGAACCTACAAAAAATGTAAAGAAAAGTGATAATTGTAAACAGTTCGTCACGAATGGCAAAAGGGTAAAGTTTGAGTTTTCAAAGGCAGACGCCCCTGTTTGCTATTTGGATTTTAAATCCAAAAAGACCGTAGGTACAATAACCGCTACTGTCGAAGAGTTGAAAGAAAAGTCTTCATTTGCTTCTACAGAACCTAAAGGAGAGGTATACAAATACCTTAACATCAGAGTTGGAAATGGAGATTTTGCAGACCCGGACAACATTGATAATGCTATTGTAGGCTTCAAGGTGAGCAAAGAGTGGCTAAATGAAAACCACATTGACATGGATACAATAGCCCTTCAGCATTTCAATGGAGCTCAATGGGACTCTCTTAAAACGGAGAAAGTGAAAGAAGATGACAAGTTTGTCTATTTCGACGCCGAAACTCCAAGCTTCTCGCCGTTTGCAATCACAGCAAACAAAAATATCCTGGTAATTGAAGAAAAACCAGGAGCAGATGTAGGGCAGTCCGCATCTGAAATAAAGCAGCAGGACGATTCAGAGTTAGTT
>DUIO01000230.1 GCA_013330315.1 Methanosarcina sp.
AGAATATCCAGAGAGGTAGAATATCCAGAGAGGTAGAATATCCAGGCAAGATATTATCTAACGGCTTATAAAAATATAAGATATATAAAAATCCGGAATAAGTAACTGAACCGCAAAAAGACCTACTTTTTAGCAAATAAGAGAAATGAGGAAATAACATAATTTGAAGGGAAGAGGGGGATTAGATATGACCTGGAAAGACCATGGAGAATTGTTTGTAAGATATAAAAGAAATCCTATACTTACCGTTGATGATTGGCCTTACAAGGTTAATTCGGTTTTTAACCCTGCAGCTGTCATAATTAATGGCGTGACTTTATTACTTGTTCGGGTTGAAGACCACCGGGGATTTTCTCATTTTACGGTAGCGAGGAGTAAAAATGGAGTAGAGGGGTGGGAAATTGATCCCGAGCCAGCATTTTTTCCGGAGCCTGAAATATACCCTGAAGAAATATATGGAGTTGAAGACCCGCGCATAACCTATATAGACGAGCTTGAGAAGTGGGCTGTAGTATATACTGCTTTTTCGGATTCTGGACCTCTTCCGGCACTGGCTCTTACGGAAGATTTTCATAAGTTTGAGAGGGTAGGGCCTATCCTGCCGCCTGATAACAAAGATGCTGCTATTTTTCCTTCCAGAATTAACGGCAAATGGGCAATGTTACACAGACCTGCGCCTACGATTCATACTAAGAAAGCAAATATCTGGATCTCTTTTTCTACGGATATGAAAGCCTGGGGATGGCATCAGGTCCTGATATACGCACGGGAAGGAGGATGGTGGGATGCCTACAAAATAGGTTTATCCCCACAGCCAATTCGCACACCTGACGGCTGGTTGATTATGTACCATGGAGTGCGCCAGACAACGCCCAAGATAAGTTACCGGCTTGGGCTGGCCCTCCTTGACCTTGAGGACCCGAGAAAAGTGCTCCGCAGGTCAGAAGGCTGGATTTTCGGACCCAGAGAATCTTATGAACGCAGCGGAGATGTCAATGATGTCGTTTTCCCCTGCGGCTGGGTTGTAGCAGGTGATGAAATCCGCATTTATTACGGAGGTGCAGACACTTCGGTATCCCTTGCCAGCGCAAGAATAGACGATATTATGCGCTATATCCGCAAGTGCCCCGAGGAACAATGCCCTGACGAATATTGCAGATTTTTTGAAGGGCATAGGGGAAAACATACCTATCCTAAAAAAAGCGAATATCAAACCGATATCAGGACTATTTCCTGAAATTTTTTTGGAATACCTGAACAAAAAAGACAGCAATCAGGGACGTTACGCAACGATAAAATTCTGGAACCAGGGTAACTCTGAAAAATTAGTAAGAAAAATTCTGTACCACCTTAAGAAACCGGAAACAGAAAGATTCTGGTGATTTTGCGGCTATAGATCTCTAATCTATTCAATAAATAGATAAGTTTATTAACTGTAGGCAATTATTGGGACTAAAATCACTTATCAAGAAAGCCACCTCTGAGATGAAACCAATGGACCCACTAGAAAAAATATTCGGAAAAACGGCACAGATGACCGTACTTAAAAATCTGATCGAAAACCAGAACGAGCCAACCTATCTATCAGGGATAGCCGAGGAAACAGGATTGTCCCACTCCAGTGTATCAAGGGTTATCACACCTCTGATCGAGTCAGGTGTCATCCTTGAAAAACCGCTCGGAAAACAAATCCGGACCTTCCAGTTAAACATGGAAAGCGAGGCAGCAAAGCTAATAGTAGAATTCTACAACAAAATTAATCAGATAATGGACTGAATCCGGGAATAATAAAAGCATGAGAAGTTAAAATTAAAGGTAAAAACTGAAATTAAAGTTGAAATCGAATAAAGTCTAAGCAACCTTCTCTTTTCATGCTCTGGCAGATATCGGACCTGCAACATGCAGGTTCCGAATATCCGATTGTTATTTCTTTTGAATATTCAGGTGCCAATAGACATTTCCAAACTTATTTTTCAAATTTTTCAAATCTTCTCTCGAATTTAAACCTGAGCCCAGGAATTGGTTTTCTTCCCGCGCCTGTAGCTCCGGCTTCTTCATTACTTATGCCATTCTTACCTGGGTGTCTCTCGATCACCCTTATCCCTCCTATGATTCTAATGTTTATTTTCCGAAAATTAAGAAATAATAAAAAAACTTTTATACTAATGCCTTAAGAAAGATATTTTTATACTAATACGCAAGAAGAAAATGGCAGTCAGGGGAGGTTGATTTGTCGGAGCAGGATATAGGATCTGGATATTGCAATTTTGACAGGGGAAAAAGCAGGTTAGTTTTTGTTTTGATTGCCCTTTTCATAGCATCATGGTCTATTCTTCTTGGTTTTTATACCCCGGAAGAAATAGTTGCAATTCCAGGTGTACAGAATGTTTATGTTTTTGTTTTTTTGCTCTCAATTATTGTCGGAGTATCAGTATTTACTACCACCCTGTTCTATACTTCCCTTGTTGCAATATCCCTTGGTGGAGTTAATCTGGCCTGGATTTCTTTGCTCTCAAGCATTGGTCTTCTTTCTGGAGATCTGGTAATTTATTATATCTCCAGAACAGGCAGCCAATGCATCCCTGAAAAGTATGAAAACANNGATAACAAAATTATTTTGTTAATTTTTTGTGTTCTATACTACCGCTCCCGAGCGATTCAATTTCGATTTTTCTCGGGGTGACTTCCTTTCCGGTCAGAAAAATGATCCTCCCACTAGTTTTTGGAAAATTCATAATGATAACTGTTTTACTCGAGCTTGCAGCGCTTGGATACAGTTTATTCTGATATTTTGATCTTATTTGATATTTGATATCATTTAACATTTTTATATTATTCTGATATTTTTATATTATTTGACATATTTATATTATATTAATATTTTTATATTATTCTAATATTTCTATATCAGTTGACATTTTTATATTCGAAAGATACTGTACAGGTTCTTCCCTAAACCCTGGTAGACTCAGATATTAGAGTTTCATTACAGTTGATCCGTTCGTGAGGCATTTACATTGAGTTCATCAGCAGCAGGATGAAGTGTATCCGGCACCGGTGCAAAGAGAGCCTGGTTTCAGGTTATAATCATGCTTTTCCCGGTTTACAAAGAGGGGGTCTGTATAGATATCAGCAGTTGATGTGCAGTTTTTGTAATTTCCTGCAGAATTGTTGTACAGGCAGTTATTTTCCAGAATAAAAGTATGTGTTTCAGGGAGATAATTAACAATTGCATAACCTGTCCCTTCAGGGTCTTTCGAGCGCGGCCTTGTGTTCACGATAATATTGTTACGGATAATTGTTGTATATCCTGTACCTGTAGGTTCAAGAACGGGATGACCTTCATAAGTAGGATAGATGTGAGTACCTGATGGATACATATGAACAATTGAAGCATGATATGCACCGTCAAAGATGTTGTTCTCAATAAGAGTATTGTAAAACCCCGTTGTTACTATACCTCCCACCCAGTCAATACTCGGATTTGTGCCTGTGTCGTAAAAGATATTATTGTGGATATGGACGTTCTGTGCCTCTTCCCTGGCATAAGACTCAGACCAGCCTATGAGCCACACCCCGGGTCCGTAAGTGTTATGGATGGTATTATTATTTACTTCAATATCATTAACGATACCCGTTGTTTTCTCGATCAGAATTCCGGAACCACCCGCACTCCAGTGATAAAAGGAATCAATAAAATTATCATGGAATTTTACGTTATTTGAGTTCAGCACTCTCAGGCCGGAATCGGTCCTGATAGTTATTGTATTGTTCCAGGCCTCTACATTCAGGCATTCGATGGCAAAAAGACCGTTATGTCCCAGTTTGTACACATTGTTATTGTAGTATTGAACATTGTAACTGCGCTCTGCTTTCAATCCCTCTCCGTGCCCGTCATGCAGGTACATGTCATGAACTTTAATTTCTCTGGCATCGAGAAAATGTATCATGTTGTAGTATCCAAGACCCTTCTTTTTATCTCCATTATTGTCGTGGTTTCCGTCAATTTCGAACCCTTTCACAGTAATTCCATTGATTTCGGTATCGCTCATCTGCGTTATCAGGGGTTTACCTACGGGCCAGTCAGCATTATCTTTAAGTTTAATTGCTGCTAAAGGATCTCCTTCCAGAGTCGTATTATTTCCGATAAAAATACTATCTGAAATTATGTATGTATTTGGACCTTTCAGATGAACGGTTGTAAATTGCGGATTTTCTGAAACATATTCAAGAGCTTGATTTATTTCTAACTGATCGTCACTCCCATCACAGGTAAAATTTTCACTTCCGTCACCAGCTACATACACAATATGATCCGGAGGCTTAAGGGGCTGATCGGGCTGTATCGTGAGAACAAATATTCTCAGTGCAATTACAAAAACGAGGATTAAAATAGAAAGTCCTATTTTTTTTCTATTTTGCTGTACATACCTGAGATATTTTTTATTCATTTTAATTACCTATGGTTTAAGAGGCCTCAATTTTGGAAAGATATGAAAGTAAATTTTCACTCAAACATGATAAAATAAATGTGTTGTTAATATTAGGAATATATCATAAAGTATTTAGCAATAATTTAGTAATAAAAATCGGACTTTAAGTAACTTGCCTTTTACTGAGATAGGATCATATTTGGTATCTAATGCTATCTATATTGAAAACAAAATTCAGGCTTAGTATTAATTTGAGAAACCATTAAAGAAATCCAGTTACCGAAAGATAAGAATTATACTATATGTTTTAAAAATTAAAGAGAGGTCAAAATTCAAAAATTTAAATTCATTTTTTCTATACTTCCCCTGTTTGTACCTGCTCTCTCCAATCAAGCCTTTTACGACAACCATATTTAACGAGTTTTCTTTCTAAAAGGAAGAGAAATTATATTACTAATTAAGGGAAAATAATTACATAATGGGTAACATACTGGGCTCAAGGGAGAGAGGAAGAGGGCCTCTGCAACTGGATATAGGCGTGGTTTTATCGGGTCTTGGAGGGAACTCCAATCAGGAAAGAAATCAATTCAATGGCCTTTTTTCCTTTTTCGGTATCGATTTTGGACTATATATAGGACCTTCTTATAATCCGTTCAGGACTATAGGACCCAGCATCGGAATCGGTCTGGTTATAGGATCTAACGGTTTCCTGGCTTTAAAGCTGGGTATCCATTTCAGGAGAGCATTCGGTTTAGCTATGCTGTTTCCTGTAGTTCCGATTTATGGAGTTACCGGAGCGGGCTTNNGTACTCTATAAAATTAATTTCAGATACTGAGATAAAGTATGAAGTCTTTCTTCAGCAGTATCTCAGAAATCCTTTTTTTTCAGGCTCTAAAATGTTTAAACTCTTTAATCAGTTAGCTCTGTAGTAACTTACCGGTATACCGGACCGACGAAATATATATTCCTGTGATTGCATAACTGGTCCACAGAAATAATGCAAATGGAATTATAAGAATCCATGAATTATAAGAATCTATCAATTATACGAATCCATGAATCGGATAACAGTTTCAATACCATGCATTCTTTTCGATGATACTTGAACTTGCCATAATTTTTACCATAAACCTCTCTATCGTGAACTACCACTCAATTAAAGACTGAGTGGCTTCCTGAG
>DUIO01000243.1 GCA_013330315.1 Methanosarcina sp.
TCTAACTGATATCTAAATGATATCTAAATGATATCTAACTGATATCTAACTGATATCTAAATGATATGCATCTGACCTAATTCTAAATATATAAATACCTGCCCAAATTACAACAATTGGCCATCTATTGACATTAATAGCCCTGTAAATAAATAACAAATTTCTATTATAGAAAAATAACGGATTGTAAATCATTTATATATATAAGGAAAAATTAGCGAGATTCAAAAATTTAAAAAAAATAGATAAAGATTTTTTGGTTGCCCGTAAAAGAGAAACCTTTAATAAAGACTACTGCGTAAGGGACTTTTTTGCTTGAAAGAGGCTCGAGTCATATTACAGAGAACTGGAGAACAACTTAAAACAAAATAGAGAAGAACAAAAAATTGAGAAGAATAATTGAAATATGATGACGAGTTTCTACAATATGCACAATACTAATATATTATTTTACCCTGGCGAAAAGCCAGAAAAGCCAATCAGGAAGGAGATTTGAGAGAGAAAAGAAATCTCCGGAAAGTAAACTGCGAAGGCGTTTTATGAAACATAATACCCCCAGCCTAACCGTTGACACTGTAATTCTCCTTAAAAACAAGCTTGTTCTGGTGAAGAGGAAATACTCCCCATTTGAGGGAAAATTTGCCCTTCCTGGCGGCTTTGTCGAAATTGGGGAAAGTACAGAGGAGGCAGCCTCCAGGGAAGCTTTCGAAGAAACGGGCCTTTCTATAGAGATTCTCAAGCTTATAGGTGTATACTCCGACCCTGAACGTGACCCCAGAAGGCACACGGTCTCGATATGCTATCTCGCTAAAGGGAATGGAGATTTAAAATCAGGCTCTGATGCTGATTCTGTTGAACTTTTTGAGCTGGATTCGATTCCTGAGCTGGCTTTTGACCACAATAAAATGATAAATGATGCAAAAAGTGATATTAATGCAGTTCTGTACCAAATGCAAAAGTATGATGTTTCCTAAAGACGGTAGTTTCCATTGCAGAAAATGCGGGAACACAATACCGATTGAAAATAACGCAAAGAATTTTGTTTCCAAAGCCAAGATCGACGATCACGAAGTAGTAGTACTTGAAGGCGAACAGACCTCAGGCCTGCCGACAACGAACGTAAAGTGTCCGGAATGCGGAAACAATACTGCAGCCTGGTGGCTCAGGCAGCTCAGGTCTGCAGACGAGTCTGAGACCCGTTTCTTTAAGTGTACAAAGTGCGGGTTTACTTGGAGAGAATACGACTAAATTTAATAATATTTAATTCCGGGCCTTTCTTAAAAACGCAGTTTAGAAAACGTAACTCAGGAAAATATATTTCTGGATGCGAATTTTCAGTCAGAATTTCTTTTATGTTTCAGACAGAGCCTGAAGCTTCTTGATTTTCTGACCAAGATTTATATAGTTGTCCAGACTTTGAATCTAATAACTTAGCTCGATTATGCATATGGTTGTTTATTTCGATCCAGAAAAATTTTCCTTAAAAGGATAGAAAAATCCTAAATTGTAAGGAAATTTATATATCAAGGGATAGATAAGGAGTTTAAGGCTTAATTTATTTGGTGGAGAAGAATCATGTTCAAGGCAGCAATTAATGCAGAGCTTCTGAAAGACGCAATTGCCTCACTGGCTGTAATTGTAGACGAGGTCAGATTCAAAATTAAACCCGAAGGTATCTCGGTAAAGGCGGTTGATCCTGCCAATGTTGCGATGGGTATTTTTGAGCTCGGATCATCAGCTTTTGATGAATACAGTGCTGATGAGTGTGAGATAGGAATTGACCTGAACAAAATTACCGACCTTCTGGGAATTGCAGATAGGAACGATACAGTTCGGATGCAGCTTGAAGAAGGAAGCAATAAACTCCTTATTGATGTAGGAGGGCTGTCCTATACACTTTCTCTTCTTGATCCTTCGACAATTCGTGCAGAGCCCAGGGTTCCTCAGCTCGAGCTGCCTGCCAAAGTAGTCCTCAACGGTGCAGACCTCAGACGCGCCGTGAAAGCTGCGGAAAAAATAAGCGACCACATGCTCATGGGAGTTTCCGGCGACACCTTCTATATGGAGGCAAAAGGCGATACCGATCAGGTCCGTCTGGAAATGGGCAGGGACCAGCTGATCGACCTCAAAGCAGGTGAAGCCTGTTCCCTCTTCTCCCTGGACTACCTGACAGATATTGTCAAGCCAACAAATAAGGTAAATGAGGTTACTCTCTCCCTTGGAAGGGACTTCCCTATCCTGATTGATTTTGAAATTGCAAACGGCGCAGGAAGAATATCTTATCTCCTTGCTCCGAGAATTGAGTCGGACTAAGGTGGCATGCAGGCAGAAAAACTTGCATATTACCCATTTACTTCAGAAGCATCTGCCCATGTAGGAAACCTGGAAATTTCCTTAGAAAGCCTGCTCAATTCAAGGGCTTACAGGGCTGCAAGAGCCCGTGGGATAGAAAGGGTAAAAGAGGCTCTGGAAGGAGAAATTAGAAAATTCCCGTCATCAGGGGAAGCTCAGGTTCTTTCGGAATTACTTTCTTATCCTTTTGCCAGAATGCTGGTCGCATGCATTGATGACCAGCTTTTTACCCGGCGCTACGCTCTTGCAGAAGCAAAAGCTGCCTATACTTTTTTGAAAAATGAATCTCCGGACTTTCTGCTTGAGTTCGGAGACGATTTCGGAATCCTTGCAGACTTTCATGATTCTTATTTCAGCATGCATTTTACTGACTATATCCGATTCTCAAATTCCCTGAAAGATCCCTCCTGGAAACTGACAAACCGCCAGCTAAGGGCAGGAAAAATAAAAATTACAAAGGAAGAGTTCGCAAGGCTTCTTGAAGAAGCGGTCAGGGAAAGAATTGAACAGTCATTCCCTATCCCCGATATCCCTCCGGAAGTTTCCAATTTCTGTTCTCCTTATACCGCTGAGATTAAGGAGCAATTTGAAGTTCAGAAAAAGAAATTCGGGGCTACTGACTTCGGGGTAATTGAGCCCGAATTCTTTCCCCCCTGTATTGCCCACGCCCTTGCAAACGTACAGGGAGGAGTTAACCTTGCCCATTCAATGCGTTTTGCAATGACCTCTTTTCTTTTAAATGTCGGGATGTCAGTGGATGAGATTCTGAACCTTTTCAATATCTCCCCTGATTTTGATGCAGAAAAGACCCTCTATCAAATAGAGCACATTGCAGGCGCTACAGGCAACACATACAAACCCCCTGCCTGTGACACTATGAGGACCTACGGCAACTGTATTGGAAAAGATGGGCTTTGCGCAAAAATCAGCCATCCTCTGGGGTATTATGAGAAAAAGGTATTCATGAAAAATAAAGAAAGAGAACAGGCAGAAGGAAAAGAGCAGACTGAGAAACAGGAAAATGAGGGTGAAAAGGGAAATGCCACCTAACAAAGAATCAGAATAAAGAGTTTAAAAAAAGGATACAGTCTGACATTCATCGACTGTTACATAAATGTCTGATAAATTTTTCTGACATTAAAGTGCGTTTTGAAGTTTCTTCGACTGGTGGTCCTTCTTTCAGGAACCTTTTGACTACACTTTCCACGGGTTCGCCAACTTCAATGGTGTGCGCATATCAGGGTCGTAAAATCTGATAACTCGCGGAGCCCACAGCTGTTCTTTTATTCATGCACAGTCACCAAATCATACTGTACTTTTTAAATTACTGAAATACAGAAATTTAACAAAAAATATCGAAAAAATATTTAAAGAAATAGATTTGAAGAGGAGATTTAGAAANNTCTACCGGGAAGCTGGCAGGATGAGAATGCATATACCCTGCTAGGGTGTTGTGTTCGATAAGCCCGTCAAGACCATCCTGTATACCTTTTCCGCGGATCATTTCGTATGCAAACCTGGCATCTCTGTCGCATTCCGTGAGGGAGTAGTGGAATTCATGACCCCGAATATTTCGTGAAGAGAAGTTTTTGTCAAGGGAACGGGCTTCGGTATATCCAAGAG
>DUIO01000302.1 GCA_013330315.1 Methanosarcina sp.
AGTCGGTGACGGAACAACTACAGCAGCCGTCCTCGCAGGAGAATTCCTGACAAAGGCAGAAGACCTTCTGGAAAGCGGCGTGCACCCCACAGTTATCGCAAGCGGATACAGGCTCGCAGCAGCCCAGGCTGTAAAGATTCTTGACACCGTAACCATCAGCGCATCTCCTGAAGACACCGAAACTCTTGAGAAGATCGCAGGCACAGCCATTACCGGAAAGGGTGCCGAGTCACACAAAGCTCACCTTTCAAAACTGACAGTCAGTGCAGTTAAGTCCGTCGTCGAGAAAAATGAAGACGGGAAAATCACCGTAGATATCGAAGACATTAAAACAGAAAAGAGACCTGGCGGAAGCATAAAGGACTCTGAAATTATTGAAGGTGTAATTGTTGACAAGGAACGCGTCCACACCGGCATGCCGGAAGTTGTGAAGGATGCAAAGGTCCTCCTTTTAAGCATACCTATCGAGCTCAAAAAGACAGAGACCAAAGCCGAAATAAAGATCACCACGCCTGACCAGATGCAGCTTTTCCTTGACCAGGAAGAAGCCATGCTCAGGGAAATAGTAGAAAAAGTAATTCAGACCGGCGCAAACGTAGTCTTCTGCCAGAAAGGCATTGACGACCTTGCCCAGTACTACCTGACAAAAGCAGGCATTTTTGCAATGCGCAGGGTCAAGAAGAGTGACATGGACAAGCTCTCCAGAGCAACAGGTGCAAGGGTCATTACCAACCTTGACGAAATCGACGAATCCGACCTGGGCTATGCAGGCCTTGTGGAAGAAAAGGACGTCACAGGCTCCAGAATGACTTTCGTCACAGGCTGTAAGGAGAGTAAGACTACTTCGATACTGCTCCGCGGCGGAACAGAGCATGTGGTAGACGGCCTTGAGAGAGCCCTTGAAGATGCTCTCAGGGTTGTCGGCGTTGCCCTCGAAGACCAGAAGATTGTTGTTGGTGGCGGCTCACCTGAAGTTGAACTGTCTCTAAGGCTTAAAGAATACGCAGCAACCCTCAAAGGCAGGGAACAGCTTGCAGTAATGAAGTTTGCCGAGTCCCTTGAAATTATTCCTCACACCCTTGCAGAAAATGCAGGACTTGACCCGATCGACATGCTCGTAGAAATGCGCTCCCAGCATGAGAAGGGCAACAAGAGGGCCGGACTCAACGTCTACACAGGTAAGATTGAAGACATGTTCGAAAACGACGTTGTCGAGCCCCTCAGAATCAAAACTCAGGCAATCAACGCAGCTACTGAAGCCGCAATCATGATCCTCAGGATCGATGATGTTATTGCTTCCTCCGGCGGCGCAAGAGCAGGTCCGGGCGGAATGCCAGGCGGAGAAATGCCTGAAAACATGTAAATATATTAAAATCGGATTAAAATCAAACTTAAAATCAAACCGGAGGTTTTAGGAAAGCTCAAGCTTTTCGGGCTCCGGTTAAAATTCTTTTTTATATCTTAAAAAGTTTTTATCTTTCAGGGATTATGCTGGATAAAGAATCCGGCTATAAAATGTATTTTTAGAGCACCTATTTTTTAGAGTACCTTTTTTAGAGTACCCATTTTTTAGAGTGCCTATTTTTTAGGGTATCTATTTTTTAGAGTGCCTACGTTTCAGAGAATCTATGTTTCAGAGAACCTATTTTTTAAAGGAGAAAAATAATTCAGGGTGAAAAATATTCAGAATAAAAACTTTAAGGATAAAAAATTCCAGATAAATCTTCTATTTCTGCAAAATTTCACTAAAAAATCTATCAAAAAAGCAACAGTCCGAAAAGGAAAAGTAAAAAACGTTTTTCGGAAGTTTAATAGCATATTAAAGCCAGCTATATATGAATTAACTATTTGTTAAAGAATATAAAGCCCCAAAAAAATATTTTTAACAGAAATCCGGAAATTCCCGGGTTTAGTCGAGAAATTAGTTGGATTTACCGGGCCTGGTAGCAGGAAACTTCTCTTGCGTCTACTACTACGGGCTTTCCGATTTCATTTGAAATGACGTTCCGTACCCTTGCCATGCATCTGCATTCAAGTTGAATGCGTGCTGACATAGCCTCTCGTTCTTCGACATAGAGTTCATTTGAGCTGACAAAAGAGTGAACCGAGATCTGCTTTTGAACAACCTTTGCTATGAGTCCCTGAGTCCCATCCGTAAGATCCTGGAGACTTGTAGAGGTCAGGAGAACACTGTCTCCTGCATTGAGCCCAAGTACTCCAAAGAAATTCTGCGGGTTTCGGATCTCCAGAGTCCTGAGATCATGCTTTTTCAGGATCTCAATCACGGAGTCGGCAATTCCTGTTAAAGTAATGTACTCCATGAGATCACCCGTACATTGGGAACTCTTTTTTGACTTCTCCTTTCCGTTCGGTAGCCTGAACGTCTTCAGCAAGCCTCTGGAGTTCAATTTCTATGCGCTCAGCCTGTTCTATAAGCCTGTCAGTGCTGACTGAAAGCCCATAAAGCTCGTTAAGGACTCCAATTACAGCAGATGCGGCTCTTGGGTCAGGGTTCTGGGTCTTTGTAGCGCCGAGAAGACTGATTGCAGGAATCCCGCGAAGCAGGCATTCGGCCATTACGCTGCCTGAAATTCCGGAAATAGTTCCCATCTGGAAAATTTC
>DUIO01000113.1 GCA_013330315.1 Methanosarcina sp.
TTACAGGCCAGTTGTCCTTATCAAAGCCTTCTGCTTTCTCAAGGGCCTCTTTAGGAACATCCAGCACAAAGGCATGCTCGTGCACTCTCAAAGAAAGGGCATTCCACGGGATAGCGAATAACTTGTCGCCAATGCCCAGGAACCCACCAAAAGAGAGTACTGCATACGCTACTCTTCCATCGCGAAGGTCAATCATCAGTTCTTCAATTTTTCCAAGGTCCTCTCCAGCCGGATTAATGACTTTATCCCCTGTTATGGTACTTGCTGACAAAAACTCTGGATTATCTCTATGTGCCATAGTTTCAACTCCATGAATTTAGGAGAAATATTTTCAAGTCTGCGTCCCCCAAGACACAAAACTAAAACTTCTCCCCCAATGATTATTATTTTTCTAATGTTACTTAAAACTACCGGAGTCATTAAAAATAATATTTTATGTTACCAAGAGAAATAGATTTAAATAAAATTTAGTAAGAAATTGGAAAAAAAAAGTTATTTTTTTCCACGTGTTTTTCTTTAAATCCAGAGATTGAAAACTGAAGAAGAAACCTTAAAAATACTCGAAAAACAGACTCTTACCAGCTAGAGGCTTCATAAACAGAATAATAAAAATAAAGGCCTTCTGAAAAAATTATTTGTTGAGTCCAAGGACCAGATCCCTGTTTACCATGAAAGTTATCTTAGGAACTTATGAGTCTGGAGAAATTTCAGGAATAGAATTGAAAAAGAAAGATAAAAAAAGAAATCTGTATTACATTATAACATTTTCCTTTTTATCTTTTTGCAAGATCTTTTAATCCAGAACGTCGAAAATATGTATTAAAAGAATCCTTTATAACAAACTACCCTGTGCTCGTAATGAGGAAGGTGGTGAAATGCTCTATACCTATATCGATACGGAGTATGCCCCGGAAAAATGCTCACTTTGNNGCAATAATATGCCCACTTTGCAACGGGTGCGGAAATTTTGAGACAGGAACCTGCAGGGCATGCGGAGGTAGCGGATGGGCTCTTTTGTGAAGGAGACCGAAAGATAATTTAGAATCGAAAAAATGATCTGGAATCAGAAGATAACTTTAGATTTTGTTTCACCAATCTCATCAGTCTAAAGAAAGATTACCGTTCTTTAGCAGAGGGCTCATTAAACGGCTCACCAAAAGGCTCATCAAAAGGCTCATCAAAAGGCTCATCAAAAGGCTCATCAAAAGGCTCACCAAACAAACCTTGGGGGTTCTCAAGGTTATTCTTTTTTTCTTTTTGCTTTTCCAGAACTTTTTTCTTTTTCTCTTCAGGCAAGCAGTCAAAGCAGGTTTCATACTTTGAAGCTTTATATTTTCTCCTGCACAAAGGGCAGATTTCCATGCCTCTTAAGCTTGCAAAATGGCATCGTTTGCAAAGCACAATTGCGTGCTCCAGNNTCCTCAAGCCAGTTATGATAAAGCTTTTTAAAATTTCCTTCTTCCTGATCTTCAATAAGGTATTCCACACACTGCTCCTCAAGGTCAGTATGGTCAGGTTCGATTTTATGAACAGTAGAGGATTTGTGCCAGGAAGGATGGCTTTTATGGCGGTGTTTACCGGTAAGAACGGATTCGAACTTCTGGTACTTCTGCCGATATACTTCTTTAAATCTGGCATAAGCAAGACTGTAAATACCCGAATTAATCTCTGCCGGAGAAGAAATTCCCGGAGTATGCACACACAGACGATCATCAGATCCGCACCACGCACACGTTTTACCTTTAATGAATTCGGCCCTTTTTTGTTTCCATTCCCTGGACTTTCTGCTCATCGGACACCTGCAGGCTTTTTTTAAGATAGAGTATTATTATGCTGATCGATTATGCTGATCGAATAAATTAAGGAGTAAAATGCTGCTCCGGCTTAAAGACATTATCTGTCACTATTTGAGTTCATCACAATCTTTCCGGTTATCAGAGCCTGATTCAGGCCAATGGATTGCCCTGATATTCTCTGACTTTTCCATGTAATACTCAAAAAGTTCCCTGCCCCAGGCAAGGGCGCAGGGTTCAAGATTAAGAAGATACTGCCCTTCAAATCTTCCTTTTTTATTGAAAAATCCGAGTAACAATGCATTCTCCGAAACAGCAATCAATGCGGGAATTTCGAGAGGGGACCCTGCATGCACGAAAATAGAGGCATTTTTCTTCTCCAGGATTTTTTCTCCCATATCACGAAAATCTCCTGAAAACCTGTTAAAAGAATCTTTGCTGAGGATAAGCCGTAATTCAGCATTTTTTTTTGCGAGCTCCAGGGAAAAAGAAGGAATCTGCGGATGAAAGTAAGAAAAAAGCAGCATAACCTGCGAAGACCCGGCAAAATGATTAATGATCTGCGGAAACAGGTCGAACCCGTGGGCAAGCCCTGGTTCGAGGAGCTGGCTTCCTTTAAGGTCCCCTATCCGCTTTAGCAGATGAAAAGGGATAGAATCCAGTTTCCTCTGACCCCAGAAAAAATCATTCTCTTCAAACGTACTGGCCGCGTCCAGAAGCGGTCTGGCTTTTTTGATAAGGATATTGCCTATGATAGACAATTCATATAAATCTCCTTGCTGGAGGATTAAACCTTCTTCTTTTAAGATTTTAATCTGGGGGAGCAGAGAAATTCTGGACATCTTAAGCAGATCAAGAATTTCATCAATATTTTTAGGTCCGTCTTCCAGTAGTAATAGAAAGTTTTTCCTTTTGTCTGAGAGTAGAAGAAGATTAACAAGTTGCATTTTCATTTAGTCTGTGCCTTCTGAAGTGAATAGGTATCTGCTGCTAGATCAATATAATAAGGATTTTTATAAGCATCTAAAATAATTATAGTACGGACATACTCATTAGTGTACAGATATAAATGTTGCTTAATTTGAAAAAACGGGAAATCCAGAAATCAGACTAAAAATCCGGAAATTAGACTAAAAATCCAGAAATTAGACTAAAAAATAAGAAGAGAATTTTACAAATTAACTCGAATTAATAAACCGAATTAAAATCTGAACAAAAAAGACATATTTAAAAAATGATATATTAAAGAAAGAAAACTATAATTCAAAATTAACCCGCATAGTAAAAATTTGGGGAGAAGGAGGAGATTTGGATTAAAAGAGCAATTCCTGTATTATCTATTCTAGCAGTGATATTATTAACTTTTATAGCCGGATGTACCGAGAAGCAGACAGAGGTTTTAGAGAACGAGACAGGCATCTCGGAAGATGCTATCATAACCCATAAGACTTACGGAGCCTTTACACTTCCGGAAATGCAGCTTCAGGAATTAACCGTAAACAGCACAGCAGTCGTATTTACAACTTCGGATAATGAAGGCAAGTTTAAGAAAACATATGAAAAGCCTTTCAACGAAACTGCCTTCAGGAACCTTACAGGACTTTTTGAAGAAAACAAATTCTTCCAGATGGAAGAACGCTACGTTCCGCAAGAAGGGCAGCCTGTAGTCACGGATGTGGGAACACTTGAAGTTACACTGAAAGAAGAAAGCCGTGAAAAAACAGTAATTATAGATCCTTATTATTCTGAATATATGCCAGAGAGTCTTCAGGAAATAGATTCCGCACTGGTTGAGCTGAGGGCATACGCAGTGTCCACCTCTCCGGAAGAGGCTGAAAGGATAGCCGAGTCCTGGATAGAAAATGCACCAACTTACAGTTTTGACGGCTTTGACCTTGAGCTGGAAAGCCACGAGGTCTTTGAGACATTCCCTGAGCAGCAGATTCTAAACTATACTTTTACTAGCAGGCATGGAGGGTATGGAAACCGGACAGACCAGGTTGTAACCGAAGCCCTCACTCCTCACACAATAGAGGTTACTGTTTCAGAGGGAGAAGTGAGGTCTGCTATAATCGATGGAGACTGGGATGAAATCGCACAGCAACCTGTTGAAAGAAGTCCCGAGAACGGAAATGGTACAGAAGAGGACCTTATAGAAATGAAATACCCGGTATCCGAAGAAAAGACTCCCTGGAACCAGTGGTATGAAGAAGGAAATATTCAGTTTATCAAAGCTCCTACCGAATCCGAACTCATAACCGCATATTACGGAGCCGTACACAACATAGATATCTTTGACACACAAACGGTTGAGGACTGTGCCCCCGGTTATCCCTGTAACGAGTTTTATATCATAAAGATAAAAGAAAGTGATTCTCCAAGGATGGAAAACCTGGGATGGACAAAATTTGAGGAGAATTAAATCTTAAAAAACAGGTATCTGAGAAAAGAAATTGGGTAAATAAAGTAGGATAAAAAGCACCTCTAGTCTTTGCTTAAGGTGCTTTTTTATTCGTTTTTGACAGGATTTTTGCAGTTATCTCAACCGCAAATAAAGAAAAGGTAAATAAAGAAACAATAATTTACAATTATCTTTTTATCAACCAACTTTTTATCAACCAATACTTCATCAATGTTTCTCAATAGTTCCACAGAGTTTTTCGCCAGATTACAGGTTTGCCGATGTCGATGAGATTCATAGAATCTTATCCACAAATGATGTAAAAACTCGAAGAAAACTCCTCACTCGCTTTTGAAGAAAGCAGAGCGGAGTAGTTCACACCATGAATTTTTCATTCATTTCTCTGACCGAAAGAAATCTTAATATTTGAACTTTTTCAAGCTTGTTTCCTTCAAGCTTGTTTCCTTCGAGCTTATTTCTTGCAAGCTTATTTATGTCAAGCTTATTTTTAATCATTGAACCAGATAGTAAATTCAGTCTTATGGTCCCTTTTAAGCTCGATATGTCCGTCGATCTGGTCAACAAGAATAGTTATGAGTTGAAGCCCCAGAGAATCAGCTGTTCTGAAATCTATTTCTCCGGGGATTCCTTTCCCATTATCTGCAACTGTGAGCATGTAATGGAAACCATTATTCTCCGGACAGTTATCGAGGCAATCCGAACCAGGACCCAAAGCCTCACCTGTAGAAACAGGCTTTCTTCTATTTTGCAGGCTTATGCGAATTTCACCCTCGTTTTTACCCGAGAAAGCATGCTTCAGGGAATTGGATACCAGTTCGTTGACAATAATTCCGAGAGGAATTGCAGTATCCATGCCGAGAAAGACCTTTTCAATGTCAAGTTTAAGGTTTATACCGTCCTTACCTACACGATATGAGTTGAAAAGGTCTGCAGTCAATTTCTGAAGGTAGTCTGCAAAATCGAGGGAATCCAGGCTTTCTCCTCCATGAAGTTCTTCATGAATCATAGCTATTGATGCGACCCTGTTCTGGCTTTCCCTGAAAGCTTCAATTACTGCCGCGTCTTCGAACTTTTCTGCCTGCAGGCTGAGCAGAGACGAGATTACCTGGAGGTTATTCTTTATCCTGTGATGTACCTCTTTTACCCTGACTCTTTCTATCTTTTCCAGGGCTTCTTCAGCCATTTTACGTTCAGTAATATCATAAACCAGAGACTGAAAACTTCCTGAACCTTCAGACTTTCCCTGAATTCTTTGCGTTATTTCCCTGACCCATTTTGTTTCTCCGGTTTTTTTCCGAATTCGGAATTCTCTCTCAACTACAGCTCTGAGGTTTAATTTGAGGCTCTGTTGCGTTTCAAAAATCTGAGACTGGTCTTCAGGTACGATTATATCTTTCAAACTGACTTTTCCCGAGAGAAATTCTTCTTTCCTGTAGCCTGTCATTTCCTCAACCGGACCCTGTATGGATACCGGCGTAAAGTTCTCATCGAGCTGAAACCCGATACCCGGAAAGTGCTGTGAAAATGAATAGCAGCTTTCCTGGCCCATATATTCTCCGGAACTTTTATTTTTCCGTTCAGGATTTTTGCTTACCCCTATCATTCTGCATATATGACTGTATTCGTCTCCAAGACAAATTGCTTTTTGTCTGAAATCTTCTTCCCTGTGCTTTAGCTCCCTGAAAAGAAGGCTGCACGGTTCTTCGAACCCAACGTCTACGACTGCCTGGTAAATAAGGTAAAAAGACAGCAGTATAAAATAGTGGCCTATAAGGTTTGGAGATCCATCCACATGTGAATAAAGGACAAAAGAGAGTTCTCCGAGAGTTGCAAGAAATATGGAGGCTGTAAGCAGCCCGAAGACCTTGTTTTCGAATCTGTCCTTTTTTACATAGAGAGCTAGCAACGAACAGAAAAGAACAAAGGAGATCACATATTCGCTCAGCAACTTGAAAGGAGTAAGCCCTGAACCTTCTGTGTAAGCAATCGGGAAATTCTTGAAAAAAAAGATTGAGAGCAGGAGGGTAGTAACAACTACCGCGTATACTAGAAAAATCTTCCAGGCAAACACCAGGTTCTCAACAGGCTCCGGAGACATATTTTCAGTTCCCCTGTTTCCGTGATTTCTGCTGCGTGCCAGAAATATGGGAGCAATTAACAGGGAAATACCTGTAAGGTACCTTGAGACTATCCAGAGCTGTATACTCAGGTTAATTCCAAAATTAGGAAATACTTCCATTCCCCTGAATGCAAGGGTATGCAAGAAGCTAACGCTTCCTATAAAAAAGAAAGCTATCCCTATGAGTATAAGATATCGATTCTCCAGACGAGCTCTGGATTTCCATATTATCAGGAATATTACGTATGCAACATATACGCTGAAGAGTTCTACCAGCGTATGAAAAAGGAGATAATTTCCAAGGCTGATTAAATAGAGCAGACCTATTATTGCTATCCAGGCTACTATTTCGTAAAGTCCTACTTTAAATGCATTTTTGTTGATGTATGAAATATACAGTTGCCCCCTCAATGTATACTACCCTGAATGTTGATCTGCTTCATGTAAAATTGCATTGAAGATAGTTAAGAAATACCAGAGAACTTTAAAGTCCCTGTTTTCTGCGGTGCAAATTAATTGAAAGAAAAGATTAAAAGCAGATTAAGAAGAAGCCCGGAAACTCTATGTCCCTTTTACCGGATTCCCCAATTCAGCAGCTCCGAAGATATACTCCCCCAAGTATATTGATCCGGAGCAGGATCAATGGTTTCCAGGCAGTTCTTTACTTATTTCCATACCCGCTAACTTCCTAACTCCACGAATATAACATTATATCATTAAATATTTTAAATTAATTACCTGAAAAATTCATTTTAAACAAAAATTAATTCCATACTAAAAATTTTAAAATCGGCATAAATTATGCGAGGGTTACGATT
>DUIO01000231.1 GCA_013330315.1 Methanosarcina sp.
TGCCTGCGAGAAAGCCGGAGTTGATGTAATCACCATGGGGGTAGTACTCGCCTGGGCTACGGAGATGCAGAACCGCGGAATGATCTCGACTAAAGAGACCATGGGGCTTAGACTGTCCTGGGGAGACAAAGCCGCCTATCTTCGTGCAATACAGCTCGTGGCCAGACCTCCTAATGAATTCTATTCGGATCTGGGAAAAGGAGTGGATTATGCTTCAAAAAAATACGGAGGCAAAGAATTTGCAATCCAGATAGGCGGACTGGAAATTCCTGGCTATCATACGGGACTTGGAAACACGCTCGGGCTTGCGGTGGGCTCCCGGCATTCTCACCTTGACAATGCAGGTTATTCAGCTGACCAGAAAGCATTCAACCAGCCAACCTCGGATGAGGAAATTGTTGACTATATAATTAGTGAGGAGAACCGCCGCAACGTCCTGAACTGCATGGTTGCCTGCCTGTTCGGACGGAATGTCTACACGTACGAAAATATGGCCCTCGCTCTCAAATGCATAGGGATAGAACGGACTGAAGAAGAACTGGAAGATCTCGGGAAGGATATTTTCAGAAAAAAATATGAACTGAAGAAAAAATTCGGGTTCAGATTTGAAGACCTTACTCTTCCAAAAAGGTTCTTTGAAACTGCCACAACTACGGGAAAACTCGACGAGGAAAGGGTCAGAAAAGCGATCGAAATGTACAGAGAAAAAAGGGGTGTTTAAGACCCTCGGAGCTGTTATAGCCTGAGGGATTTGAAAGAGGTGCTAAAGACCCTGTAACAAATTAAAACCGCTCTAAAAACTTCAAAATCTTATCCGTTGCCGTAAAATCATTCATTGCCATATATTCTGTTGTCCGAGAGTATATTCTCGGCACACATTTCCTGGCAAAAAACCTCATTATTATCCACAATATTATTTTCGACGAGCAGGTTATTTTTCGGATTCAGAAGATGAATGCAAAGAGGGTTGCCGTTTATTTCATCCGGACTAATTAATAAAAGATTTTATTAAAATCAAAAAAATCTTTAAAAGTATAAGATATAAGAATTTACTAAAAACTGACTCTATAGGCAATTAATGATCACGATTTCGGCTAGCTTATAACATTCAACAATGCAAGAATAAAGTTAAATGTATATTGGAATGTAGATTAAAAAATATATTAAGTTATTCTTAAAGAGCATTAATTTTATGCTTAAAGAGCATTAATTTTATGCTTAAAGAGCATTAATCTTAAAAAGTTAGAAGAACAAAAAAATTGAGGACCGAAGTTTGAGGACTTAAAAAGCTTAAAGTTCTCCTAAGAAAATATCCCCAAAAAAGTTTTAATAAAGAATCAAACATTTCAGCTATCGAAGACTATATTTAGCTATCAGAGACTATAAGATCTGTATTTGCTTTAACTTTATCATCAATTTTTTCTTCAAAGGCTTTGGTTCTAATTTTTTCTATTTCATCAGCCCTTTCCTTGCCTTCTTCTCCAACCCAGCGGTCCATTACTTTACATGTCACAAGATCCCCTGCAACATTCACTGCCGTCCTGCTCATATCAAGAATTCTGTCCACTCCCATTATGAGAGCTATCCCACTTGTAGGGATACCGACACTGCTGAGAATCATAGCAAGGACAACAATTCCTACTCCGGGAATTGAAGGCGTTCCTATAGAGGCTGCAACGGCCATGACCATTACGACCAGGAGCTGTAAAGGTCCGAGGTCTATCCCGAAAACCTCGGCAAGAAAGACAGTAGCCACACCCTGATAGAGCGCAGTCCCATTCATATTCACCGTAGCACCCAGAGGAACTACGAACTGCGAAATCGAAGGCTTTGCTCCTAACTTTTCCTCCGCAGTTTTTATGGATAAGGGCATAACTGCTGCCGAGCTGGAAGTAGAAAAAGCAAGGAGCATAACGTCCCTGATAGCCTTAACAAACTCAAACGGGTTATACCTTGCGATAAGGGAAACAATGAGGAGGTTCAGGCACATNNAGGCCGAAGACTGCAATCGGGGCAAGAGCCATGCTCCATTTGACTATTGTCATACAGACAGCCTGCACTGAGGTGAGAAAACTGACCATTGGAGTTGACTGGTCCTTGGTTAAGGATACAAGGGCAACACCTATAATTATTGCAATAATGACAACCTGAAGCATCTCACCATTAACAAGAGCACCCAGGGGGTTTGAAGGTAAAAGACCTCCAATTAGAGTTGAGGGCAGAGTCAAAATCGAAGGGTTAAAAGTCAGGGCAGCAGGCCCTGCCTGGACCTGACTCCCTAAAGCGTTCTCTATTAGCTCTCCACTTATAAACTGGCCGGGACGGATGTAAAGCGCCATTCCGAGGCCAATGACAGTCGCAATTGCGGTGGTTATTACGAAATAAGCCGCTGTTAGAAGCCCTGTCTTCTTGAGGGTACTCATACTCTGGCTTGAAGCAACTCCCAGAATTATTGAAGCAAATACGAGAGGAATCACAATCATTTTTAAAAGCGCGAGGAATATATAACCCGGAAGTGCAATCCATTCTCCTATAATTTCCGCAGAAACAGGGTCAACATACCCTCCAAAGGGCCCGAGAAAAAGCCCCATAAATACCCCAAGTCCCATGCTTATGAGTATTTTCAGCCATAACTTCTTTTCAAGTAAGTCACGAAGCTGGTTACTCAGGCTTTTAAGGGAATTGTTGCGTCTGAAGTCAAAAGGATAATAAATACGCGTAATTCCATCAGAAATTTCCTGGCGAAGCTGCCTGGTTTCCTCTGCGATTTCCTGAGCGAACTCCCGCGGGTTCGGGATATAATGGTTGTCCTTGTCTTTCATGGGGGATCACAGTAAAAATCGTTAGGGGATTCAAAGATTTTACATCTTTTTTTCAGAATTTGTTGAGTTGAATACTAGTCCAGCTGTATATTACTTTCACATTAAATTATATAAAAGCTTAGAAAAATACATAGTAATTTATTAAGTTAACCGATCCGTAAATATGAGACTTTTCATAAGATATTGTCCGGATAATATAAACAGGTGTAAAGAATAGAAAAATAAGGTAAAAAACCAGCATAAAACGGCAGTCTTCTATGGATATACAGACAGATATATTGATCACTTCAGTTTTTCACTTCAATTTTCACTTTAAGGTTACTTTCTTAAAAACTCTCTGATCTTGTTTTACTCTTCCCTTTCTTTGCGAGTTTTCAGGATATGGCTTGATCTGTCTGCATCTCTTTCTAAAATCCAGTTCTTTGGTTCGTTCTCGTTCTGAGATTCATCTTCAAAAAGAATATAACATGCGATAGGCTTTAACACACTATAGACGTTTTTTATCTTAAGATTATGTTTTTCCATCACTTCAAGAAAACTTTTATTCTCAAAATTTTCTTTGGATATTTTTTCTTTGGATATTATTAGTGCATTTAAATCCAATAAATTTTTTATTACTGCTTATAAGTTTTCCGGCCAGAGTCTTTAACAATTAAAAATATGGGAGAAACTATGGATTTAAAAGAGAGATTAAAAAAGCAAATTTAGGAATTTAGCTTGAATAACTTATAATTATTTATCAGGAAGTCATCAACTTTTGTTAAATATATCAATCAAACCTGATTTTATTTCCATAAATAAGAGGTGAAACCGTGAGGAATATTGTAAAATATGGGGTTTTTTTGGTTTTGGCTCTTTCTTTGCTGGCGGTAATTACTTTAAACTATAACAGTGAGCCCGCTGGTATTAACATATGTATAGATTTCATACCATATACTCATGAAGAGTTAAGAGACAACTCCGATATTATTGTGACAGGCACAGTTAAAGAAATACTTCCACCCAGATGGAATACCATAGATGGAAAACAACCTCATAAATTGATTTATAACATTGAACACCCTGACGACGTCATTTACACTGATATCGTGATAAGTGTCAATGAATACTTGAAAAACCCATTATCCTCCAAAGAATTAATTGTAAGAGTTACCGGTGGGATGGTTGGGGATTTTAGCATGACTACGGACGCTGACCCGAGATTCAATGCGAGTGAAAAGGTCTTACTCTATCTGAGAAAAGATAGTAACCCCAGTACTAAGGATATCGGTCATGAACATTTCATAGTTACGGATTATTACCGGGGTAAATATACATTAACTGATGACGGAAAAGCCATAACACCCGATGAAACCGTTACTCTGGAAGAATTGTTGAGTACAATTAATCAGAGCACAACCAACAGTTAAGAGCACAGACAATACCAGAAGTATTGGGTACCAGAGTGTCGAATACCAGAGCATCGGATAATAATGGAACACCCGATAAGCAGGAAAACCCAGGTTCAACGATTCAGTCAAAAAGAATTCTTTCATAAGCTCCTTCTCGGTGCTTGCAGCATTGTTCGGAGCAGTTCTGGATGCCGGACACAGGTAGAAAGCAAGCCACAGGAAGAGATAAAACACAGGAAGAATAAGGTTATTTATGATCTGATTAAAAAGCTATTCTGTTTCATATAGAAGGCAGACCCACTAGTTTAATATGAAATCGAAAGACCGAAGCGATCTGGAGAGGAAACAAAAAAGTGGTTACTTGTAGCAATGGCATTCTTTTATTCAGGTTCAGGAATGAGGAACTTGAAGTAATGCTGGTACATCCGGGGGGGCCAATCTGGTCAAAAAAAGATTATGGGGTGTGGTCGATACCTAAAGGGCTGCCTGAAAAGAATGAAAGCCCCCTGGACACTGCAAAAAGAGAATTTAAAGAAGAGACAGGTTTTGAGGTTGACGGCGAGTTTATCGACCTCGGAGAGTTGAATCAATCAAGCAGCAAGATAGTGCATGTATGGGCTCTTAAAAAGGATCTGGATGTAACAAATGTTACAAGTAATACTTTTACGCTGGAGTGGCCAAAAAACTCAGGGAAAATAAACAAGTATCCGGAAGTCGATAGGGCAGGATGGTTCGATATTGATCTAGCCAGGAAAAAAATACGGAAAGGGCAAATCGGTTTTATTGATAAACTTATTCATGCCTTAAATTATCCTCAGAAAGAAAAGGGTTCAGGTAAAGAAAAAAGGTACAGGCAAACTACACTCTTTTAAATATCGACAAAGTTTAATGATACTGAAAGAAAACTCATAAGACAATAGTTACCTTGGATGTTTCTAATGAGAATGTACCAATTTTTCTGTAAAATTTTTCTGTAAAATTTTTCTGTAAAATTACAGACCTTATGAAGTTTTAAGTCAAAAATTTTAAGTCAAAAGTCCTAAGCCAAAAATTTTGAGTCAAAAATTGAAGATCAATGGATTAGTTTCACACTGTATCAAAAAATTGGCTTTAAATTACAGCAAATTCGCGATACCGCCTTTTAAGAGATCATTCTGTATTTTTGTAGATATCAACTTTAGCTTCCATGTAAGAGTTAATTGCTACCTTCATTGTTCCATTAACATTGATAATTTTCATGTTAAAAATTTTTGCAAATTCGGAAGCATTCCTATGAAAATTGGCATCTTTATAAACTTGATTGTTAATCTTAAAAAGGAGGCTATACATAGGAGAAGTTAGATATTTGCTGATCTTTTTATAAGATTCGGAAGACCTGTAATTAGTTTCATTCAGGTCGGAAAGCACCATTGGTGTTGCATATATAGCTCCTTTTCCATTTCCCGATAGCATCGTTTTTGTATAAATCTCGTTTCCTCCAAGTGCTACGCTTATACAGTCGTCAACAATGTTTCTTCCATCATCCCTCAAAAAATAAATAGGGCAACCAAGTTGCTGCAGTTCTGCTTTCATTTTTTCGGAACTGAAACCACATTTTCCATAGAATAGAAGAATACCATTCGAGATTTTTGACATTTCTCTGGCATTTAGATAAACTTCGGATTGCAAAAGATCAATATCCGAATGTAAATCTTTTCTAAGAAGATTCACAACAACAGTTAATCCCTGCTTCTTTTCTTTATTGAGTATAAAATCATATATTTTCTTACAGAAGGGTATATTCGAGAGTTTACTCAAAAAATTATCGGATGGCTCTTGGAGTGGCTTTCGGAGTGACTCTCTATTAATTTCCGATATAATAGGATACAACCTGTCAGAAGAAAATGTGAAGGGCTTAAGATTTTCAGACCTGAGTTTTTTTACAAATCGGAAGCTGTTCCTGTTCTCTACTACAAACAGCCTTTTAATTTCAGGGTCTTTTGAGAGAACATATACTAATTCGTCTTCAAGCATTTCACAGGCAACTACACTTAATACAGGCATTGAAAGACCTTTTAATCTAACATTGCTCATTCTTTAATCAAACATTGCTCACTATTTCTTTCTTGATGGAAAGATAGCACTTTTCAAATATCTCCTGGGTTCCGCTGACTTCAAATGTACTGTATCCAAACAGTTTCGCATATTCTTTGATCTTTTCATCTATATCTTTTACATACGTAAGACCTGTATTGACCTTTGCAACCCTTGAGTATCCTGCCAGGTCATTGACCATTTTTGCCATTTTGAAAGCTTTTTCAGGATCAGAATGAAGTTTATCTATGTTTAATATCTCTCTCCAGGATTGAGCATACATAGGTGTGAAAAAGAAAGCAGGTTCTTTACTATGGGTTTTAAGCAATTTGAGATAATTTGCACCTCCGCCCACCGTTGCTCCGATGCAGTCATCCACAATTCTTTCATCATCACGCAGTATCCGCACTATGCAACCATCCTTTTCCAGGCAAAAATCTTCCTCCACATTACCCAGAACGTTGCCACAAAGACCGTAAAAAATGAGTAAACCACTTGAAAAAGGTATCATTTCTCTGATATTTTGGTAAACTTCAGATTTCAGTTTCTTTGGTACTGCATGAAGTCCAAGTTTTAAGAGGTTAACTATTACAGTTAATTTGTTTTCATCATATCCTTCAAGAGCGTATGGTATCTTTTCAGAAGGTGTAATCTCATAAGAAATATGCTGTTCATTGAGTTTTTCCGTAAATTCAGAGATATTTTCGTTTTCAACGATTATGAGTTTATTAATTTCAGGATCATTAGTTAAAAGCCAGACAATTTCATCCTGCATTATCTTACATGAAACAATACTCATGACAGGCATCGTGAATCGCCTCCAAATTTATGCATTCCGCCAGTTTCAATCCACCAGTTTCAATCCTTTTGAGTAAGAAATTGATTAAATAATTGGAACATGTCTACCTACTTATAGGTAGGTTCTGGACTGGAAAAAAAATCAATCCTTCCACCCAAGATCAGATTTGATTACGGAAATAGACCTGACAAGTGTTTTTCTACCCTGGATACTGGATAACAGTCTGGCACCCATCAATGTTTCGACTACCAGTTCCGCGCGTGCTTCTGTCGAGTCTGAAAAATCGAATTCCCCCTGTTCCAGGCCGGTTTCGAGAACGCTGGAAATCCAGTCCAGTATATAATGCAGTAGCAACAGATTTTGCTTTTTAACTTCCTCCGGAAGTTCTTCAAAATCGAGAATCAGTGAGCCAGGAGGGCAGATGCTTTTACCTTCATCAAATTCCTTCAAAGCACAATCGAAATAGTATTGAAGCTGCTCACGAGCAGACCCCCCGGATTCTACTATGTGAGCAATATTATTGGCTAAGTTCTTCCTGCTCTCTTCAAGCAGGGCAGCAACCAGATCTTCTTTTTTAGGGTAGTAATGATGTATTGAAGCGTTTTTTATCCCCAGTTTCTGGGAAATATCCTTATAACTAAATCCATTATAACCCTGGCATTGCAAAAAGTGTCTTGCGTAATGGAGTATTTGTTGTTTTGTCTGGTTTATCTCTGTCATATGAAAACACTTTTTTNNCGGTCTATATGAAAAAATCTTGCACTTAGTATGGTCATATGCCAAGCTGCTGACAGGCCCACAAAGCAGTATTGCGAATGTTTTGATCGGGATTTTCCACAGCTTCTTTGATATATTCATGATACTTCTGATCTCCGCTGTTTGCCATAGCTCTCAAAGCATTACACTTCCATACACACAGGCCGTCCTGTCCTATATACCAGAACCTGGG
>DUIO01000051.1 GCA_013330315.1 Methanosarcina sp.
GCAGGCTCTTTGCAGTAGGAAGCCGGAAAGTCTCTGTTGACCTTGCTCTGGAATACGGAGCATCTGATATTATTGATTACAGAGGTGGTGGACTCGTTGAACAGATTCTTGAAAAGACAAATGGAAAAGGTGTGGACTCTGTAATCATAGCAGGAGGAGATAAAAACACAATCTCAGATGCAGTTAAGATAGTAAAACCCGGAGGCACTGTGTCAAACGTCAACTACTACGGAACCGGGGACACACTTCCTATTCCGCGTATTGAATGGGGGTCAGGCATGTCTCACAAAGACATACGTGGCGGCCTGACAACCGGAGGCCGTCTGAGAATGGAAAGAATGGCNNTGCTTTTGACTTCGCGTCTGAGAATGGAAAGAATGGCGGACCTGTGTACCTATGGAAGGATAAAACCGGAAAAAATGGTCACCCACCTATTCGAAGGATTTGACAACATGGAAAAGGCTCTTATGCTCATGAAAGACAAACCAAGAGACCTGATCAAACCTGTTGTTCTTCTCGAGGAATAAGTAACTTAATTACCCCTACCTGATTCCTCGCAAAGGTCAAGTTTTGAGGAAGGGGTATTCTCGCCTTATGTGTAAAGGATTTATCGGATGAATAGGATAAAGTCGTAAAGGTAGCTAATGATTAGCCATCCTAAAATTTTCAGCGCAGATTTTGAGCCTCATTAATATACTCCAATTTTGAGAGGTTTTTTATTAAATGACTCATTCCTTTCATCCCCCTTTTAACTTTTCATTTTTAATACTTATTCAGGGGTTTGTATTTAAAACAGGTGATATTTCACAGTTATTATTAAAACAATCTGGAACTCCCAGGATAAAAGTCACCCAGAAAATTAATTAAAGTTAAGATTTATGGTTAGTCGTTATCAAATTGTAATTTAATAATTTCAGCTTAAGGAGGAAAAATTTGTTCTGGGATGATGTATATAAAGGCATACCGCCGTGGGACCTCGATCACCCCCAGCCCGCTTTTCAGTCTCTTGTACAAAATGGAGAAATCAAGCCGGGCAGAGCTCTGGATATAGGGTGTGGTCGAGGTGAGAACGCTATAACGCTGGCTATAAGCGGTTGTGATGTCACCGGTATAGACCTTTCTGAAAATGCTATCTCAGACGCGAAGTCAAAAGCAACAGAAAGACATGTTAATGTAAATTTCATGGTTGGAGATGTATTGAAAATGGACCGGCTCTTTAAAGAAAGAGACTTTGATATTGTTATCGATTCCGGCCTGTTTCATGTGATGGCAGATGAAGAGAGACCAGTTTTTGCAAAACAGGTGCACAGAGTGCTTAGAGAAGGCGGCAAATATTTCATGCTCTGTTTCTCTGACAAAGAACCGGGTGAATACGAGCTGCCCAGAAGACTCTCAAAGACTGAAATAGAGAATGTTTTTTCGCCTCTTTTTAATATTATATATATAAAAGATGCAGTTTTTGACTCGCGGCTCAATCCGGGGAACAGAAAAGCCTACCTTTTATCGGCTTCAAGAAGTTAATTACAGAAGGAAAGTGTTTCTAAAAATATTGTAAGTCATTAAATGGTTGGCTTTTCGAAATACTCTCCTGAAAAATGCAAAATTCGCTGATATTTAATTCTATTTTTATTGAGGCAGACAGACTGCAGAATAAATATAATTTAGAGCTCATTCCAAACCATTTTTTATATTTAGATTAATAAATTTCGGAATTACTTATATAATAGGAACCTGGTCCACAGGAAACCTGATCCATATGGAATTTTAAAAGTCATGAGGTGCTATTTTGAGTTTTGGAACAAGCTGAGATAAGCCCTACAAATGTAGCTAAAAATATAAAACTGACTAGTAACTGTAACCGACTATTTATTAACCAGTTATTTAGCAACCGGTTATTTAGTAGCTGCTATTTAGTATCTGACTAGTTAGTATCTGACTAGTTAGTATCTGACTAGTTAGTAACCGGCTAGTTAACAACCGTTGTCGATCTGGTTATCTATTCCCGCAATAAACTGCAGGATATTTGACTGAAATAGCCTATGTTTATCCTTCCGGACAGGCGTAGCATCAAGTATCAAGTCAGAAGAATATGATTATTGTGTTCATAAGACATGCTCAAAATTTTACTCTGCATCGCATATGTTACATTCTTCGCAGTTATCACAGGTTCCGGTGTCAGCATTTTGTATTATGAAATTTTTACCCGTGTTGTCAGCTATGAAATCAATGCTACCATCAGAAAATCCAGCTGCCACTTCAGGCGACATGACTATTTTAATACCATTATTCTCCATGGTCACATCATATTCAGTTATGTCATCAGCAACTGCTAATCCATATTGAACGTCTGTGCTTGACCCGGTTATATAGATCCTTATTGCTGGTTGCTCGATTCCTTCTGTTGCTAACAGGGACTTAAGCTCTGCAGCAGCTCTATTTGTTATTTCTATCATTTGTGTACCCCCAATTTCCCTGCATAAATTGCCAATTTAGATCTAATCAGAAATTGGCAATTTATATATAGAATTATTTACGCTATTATATAAATGCCCTGTATAAAACGTATTGAGACTCTTCGAATTCAGTGAATTATCCCAGCATTTCATTATTTTATCATCTGTAAAAAGATGATAGAAGTAGAATAGAGCCCAATTTTGTCCATTATTATAGGGACCTGTTTCAGCCGGCACCTGCATACATTAACATTGCTGTCAAAAATATCCTGAACTTCCACAAAATTGCTTAAAAAGTTATTAAGGTTAATGTTCATTGTTAACAATATATCAAATTGCAACTTTAATACTTAGCCTCGAGGAGGGAATTTGTTCCGGGGTGAAGTAATGCTAAAATTAAACTGAATAAATTGAATGAACCAAATAAACCGATCTACGAAAAAAAATCTTTGGGATTACTGAAACTGAAAAAATTTTTGTATACGGAAAAGTCTTTTTATTCAGTTTGTTCCATTAAATCCAGAAGAATATTTTGCTGGCTTATAAACTGCTTTCTGAATCTAAAAAACATTTCTGCAATGTCATCCGATGGTAGCATTTCATTCATTTCAATCCATTTTCTGATAATTTCGGACTTTTCATTAAAATCATTCAGTTTTTGAGGCAGAAGTTTTTCGATAAGGCTCCTGGCAGAAACTGTCCAGACTATATATCTCTTAAATAATTCCTCCTGCTCAAGGAACTGATCGTGAGTTAGCTTGAACCACCTGTAATGAAGAGNNAGCGTACTGAATGGGTACGGAATAAAAAAAATCACGTAAAGATTCCATAAGCTCATTAGACTCAGAAATCAGGGTTTTAATTTGCTTTTTTATTTCCTCAGGCATACCCTACACCTTTTTAAAAACTAATTTTTAGGGTTTCTTTCCTTTTTACATCAGGTTGTGTTGATTGAAAGAATGATTTAATAAAGCTTATTTATTATGTAAAAATTTATTTTCAGCCCTGATTAAATTTTTGTCATTAGACAGATTTAATTGAATCTGAACATCCTTTTATCTTGTTCCAGAGCATCACAGCAGTAATTACCGCTTACTATG
>DUIO01000021.1 GCA_013330315.1 Methanosarcina sp.
CGAGGACTATGACCGGATGATAACCTATGAGGACATTCCTGATATTGCTTCAATGGATGGGGTTGTAACTGTACTTTTATATGACAGCAGTTATTTAGATGCTATTTACAGGACTGCAAACGAAGATAAACTAATCGAGAAATTGAATCCTGTAGCAGTGCCTGAATCCATAACACAGGATTATCTTCATCAGACTGCCATCCCCTATGGTACGGAGTATCTTGAAGAGGGCAGGCTTCCTCGGGACAGCGCTCATGAAATTACAATTTCAAAGAAATTGCTGGAAAAGCACTTTTCATATACCGATGAAATGCTTTCCCGGGCAATCGGCAGCAAGATAAACTATGAAAATGAAACCTATACCATCGCAGGCATAAACAGTTTAGATATTTGTTACATTTCTTTTGACGCAAAGAGAAACTATGGATTGTATCAGTATGACGTGGACACTTTTGACGAATTCGTAACCAGAAATATCGACTACAAGAAAACGAATGATTATCTCTATCCGGAATATGCAAATGAAATCTTTATCTTTACAGTGGATGGCTCAGAAAAAGCAGTATTGGATAAGCTTTTTCAAGAATATCCTGCAGAGAATTATATCTCCAGCGAATATGTTTCGGTATGGAAAAAGACATTTAACAAAAGTGTCCTGCAAAAAATAATTGCCATCGATAGTATTGTTATTTCTTTACTCGGAGTTATCCTGCTACTCTTAAATAAAAATCACATTTCAAAGGTATAAATAACCTCATGCAAAAATAGAGCCTCGTACAAAAGTTGTAGAATAGGCTCACAAATATAACAAATTTAGATATATAACAGGAGACATAGAATAGAGTCAGAAATAGTATGGATATAATATCCTGAAAGAACGGAATGAATAGAAGAATAAGAGAATAAAAGAATAGGAAAATAAATCGTATAGAGAAAAACAGAGGAAAAAGAATGAAGAAAAACAATGAGAAACCAGATACCCTGATAGAAGGATTATATGTAACGGGCTTCGTAGCTTTCGGTTATTTTGTTATAAAGCTTATTTTCATCTTATAAACTGTTTCTCACGATTTCCATTAGAGTTAAGTTCAAGGGTTATTCTTTTCAGGAATATTCAGAGACCTTCAGGAATATTCAGAAACCTTCAGAGATCTTCAGAGACCTTCAGAAATCTTTAGAAATCTTCAGAGCTCTTTAGAGTTCTTCTCCTCCTATAAATCTTTTCGATAAATAAAAAGCCAGAATAAATCCTATAGATATTCCAAGAATTTCAGTTATATGGCTTTGCAGAAACTCGAGATGGAAAGAATCCACCAGCATTTGAATTAAATGTTCCACTCCAATATAATCTCTTGAGTCTCTTGGAAAATCCCATCCGAACAGCGGCCAGAAAAATGTTTGAGGATACCATCCCATCTGGTCTTCAAACAGGTGCAAGAAGGAACCGGAACATAGAGAAAGGAACCGGATATCTCTTCTTCTTTCATATGTATATAGACCTATAAGAAAAAGAAGAAAAGAGAACAGCAGGGTATGTCCTATAATGCGCCCGTTTGCAAAAGTCGAAGCAAAAATGACTTCACCTATTGGCTTATCTATCAAATCAGGCAGAATAGCCCCTATCGCCAGGTATCTTGGGTCTATAACAGTCCTTAATCGGGGTACAAAAATCGCAAGTCCGAAAAATATCCCAAGTGTAATGCCCAGGTGTCCGAAAAGAAGCATCAGAAATTAAACTATCGTTTTATATTAAAATATTGTCGGTTTCCGTGTAAGCCTAAATTTGATGAAATAAGTAGGGAGCTCGGAAATTAATTTTGTCAGCAAATTAGTATTCTTTAGCAAAGAATATAGAAAAAAACCTATCCAGGTCCCGAAACGCAACTCTGCTGGCGCAGCCAGGGAATAAAAAGGTAAGGTAAGCCGTATTTTTAAAAAGGAATTCCCCATAGAGGGTACCATTTTTCCACATTCTTTTCGATAGGCATTTCCCTTTCCATCTCTGCCCTTAACCTGAACTCGAAAGGACTATCCCTTTGCTTACCGGAAAGAGGAATGAAGGGGTAGTAAGTCCCCTGTTTAAAGTTATAAATCCAGTAAACGGTTTTCCCGCTTCCAGCCTTTCCATGGGCTTTTTCATTATTTATGGCTGCCCGGGTCTCAGGCTCGCTGTCAAACCTGTAAATGGCACANNTCTTTTTCCAGCCTGAACTCGGTTTCCGTTTCTTTAGAACTGTACTCCAGAAGTTCTTCAATCTCTTTCCTGGCAGATTCATAAGATGTAGCTCCCAGTGGCTTAAAGCAAATCCCTGCAGACCCCGAAGGCTTCAGGCCGAGGTTGCTTTCCAGAGTAATGCTTGCCGTAGATATTGCAAATAGCTTGTCACTTTTTGCTTTCGGAAGCCTGCTCCTACCTAGAACCGCGTCCATAAAATTCCGGAAACCCATTCAGCTTATCTCCTTGATTATCTCGTTTTTAATTCGTTTTTTAATGTGTTCTTTTTTAATTACTTTTTTGTTTTTTAATCTACTTTAAATCCGCATATTTCATATTTTTTCATGTTTTTTCATGTTTTTATGTTCTATCAAACCCTGTAAATCCTGAATTCTCACCTGGATTTCTAATTAACTCATTTCCTGCTGCATTCTCTCAAGTTTGGCTATCCTTTTTTCCACGGACGGATGAGTGGAAAATATGTCCATTATAGAAGAGCCCGACAATGCAGGTACGGTGAAAAATGCATTCATCCCTTCTAT
>DUIO01000203.1 GCA_013330315.1 Methanosarcina sp.
GCGGGTGAAAATGAATACAAGTCCTAATGCCGATATCATTGTAGGCACTTATGAAGGCGTAGATCACATGCTGCGCTCAGGAAACGCTGATTTCCTTGGTAAAATAGGGACTGTCATTATAGATGAGGTTCATACGCTCGAAGACTCGGAAAGGGGGCACAGGCTCGATGGGCTTATAGGAAGGCTCCGTTACGTGTCACCTGAAGCCCAGTTTATCTATCTTTCCGCGACTGTTGCAAATCCCGCAGCTTATGCAAAGAAACTCGGAGCCCGGCTTATCCGATATGAACACAGACCTGTTCCCATAGACCGGCATCTTCTTTTCTGCCAGGAAAGTGAAAAGGCAAAACTGATTTCCCAGCTAGCAAAAGAAGAGTATTCGATGTGCTCTTCTAAAAAGCATAGAGGGCAGACAATAGTCTTTACAAATTCAAGGAGAAACTGCCACAAGCTTGCAGCAGCCCTTTCAATCCGGGCTTCTCCGTATCATGCAGGGCTTTCGCAGTATGAAAGGAAAAAGGTGGAAACCCTCTTTGCAAAAGGTGAGCTCCCCGTAGTCGTAACCACTGCTGCCCTTGCGGCTGGGGTGGATTTTCCGGCTTCACAGGTTATATTCGAGTCGCTTGCAATGGGTATAGACTGGATTTCAGTTCAGGATTTCCTGCAGATGAGTGGGAGGGCAGGCAGGCCTGATTATCATGACAGGGGCATTGTCGTGCTAATGCCCGTGCCAGGTAAATCCTATTCAAGTGCACAGTCCGATACCGAAGAAGAGGTTGCAATCAAGTTACTGCAGGGAGAGATGCTCTCTGCAGGAGTCGAGTATGGGGAAGCCGAACAGCTTGAAGAGGTGCTCGCATCAGTTGCAGTTACTTCTTCGACACAGGATTTGAGAAATATTCATTCTCTTATGTTTGGAAGTTTTGATCTTGATAAGCTGGTTCCCCGCCTCCAGAGTTACAGGTTCCTTGAGAAAAAAGGAAATAAGATCTCTCTTACCAGGTTCGGGAAAATTGTTGCAGCCCATTTTCTGCCGGTCTCTAAAGCTTTTCTGATCCGGGATGCGGTCATTGAAGAAAATAGTCCGATTAAAATTGCAACCAACATGGAATTTTTCGATTCCGCATATTTTAAATATGCAAACCAGATAGGCAGCTCTTTGCACGTGAATATGCCTTCGAGGGTTTTTCAGGGTGCTGCTCTTGATATTATCTTCGATGGGGAATCTCTGTCTCATCTGGACCTTAAAATACGGGAACTCATGCTAAACTTTGCCTCGGACTTTCTAACATGTGTATGCAGGGACTCTCCTTACTGCGGATGCGCAGAGCAAAAGTTTTCAGAGAAAATTATCCGCCTGCGTATGGAAGGTCTTGATCCTTCCAGGATTATTAAGATTCTTGAAGATAAGTATGGAATTTCAGCATACCAGGGCGATGTTTTCGGATACCTGGACAATGCCGTACGCAACCTTGATGCTGTCGAATTGATTGCAAGGGTTCATTCGAAAAAGGAAGTTGCGGAAAATGCTAAAAAACTTAAAAAGAAAGTCCAGGGTTAAAAAAATCTAAAAAGCTTTTGAAACAGGTGATTTATAAGTGATGAAGAGGTAAATATTGCTGTTTGTACCGAAAAAATAGCCTGCAAGAAACAACCTGCTGTGTAAGTAACTCCAAACATTCGAGTAACTTCCAATATCCAGAGCCTGGGTATCAGGGTTTTCATAAGATCAAAGTACAGAGGTAATTTTTTATGACCGAAGATGTTGAATCCAGAGAAAATATTGAAAACACAGCTCCCAAAAAAGGGAAAAAGAGCATTACAATCGAGTTTATAAAACCTGAAGACTTCCGGCAGATATATGCTATAGGAGCTGCAGGAGGGCACAGCCCTTATGATTTCAGGATCGGTTTTTATAATGATACTCCAAAGATGTTTGGTGATTCTTCGGAGTCAAGGGTTATCGAAAGGCGTGTTGAAACCGAAGTCATTCTCTCTCCGGTTGCAGCTCTCGAGCTGAGCCGCTGGCTGACACAGCATATAAACGAGTACGAATCCGTCTTCGGACCTATTGCAAGGGCAATCCCAAGGATGCCAAGAAAGGAATTTCCAAAATCCGTTGATGAGAGCACCGATATTCAGGGCTACATCTAAAATTTAAACTATCGGAGTTTAATTAAGCGGTTCGTATTATATTGAAGCCAGAATTTAAACGCTAATATTCGCAGACCATCCTGATTAGAAAGCTTGAAGGTTAAAGGTTAAAGGTTAAGGCTGCAATAATCTTGGAGATTGATAGTAAAAATGCAGTTCTTTTCCTATAATGCAGTTCTTTTCCTATTTTAACTTACTTTCCTTTCTGCTCAGGTTTAGCTTCGTCCTTAACTTTTTTTATCCTATTTGGAATTTGAATGGCTATAAGGTTGTCTTAACACTCCCTGACATCGATGGTTATATATCTCTGAAAAGGATATGTAATTTCAGTTTTCTTAAGAGCCGGTGGAGTGATAGTTCGTAATGTTTTTTCAGTTGCCGTCAGGAAGCAACTGATAAAGGCAGCAGGCTTATTATTGACATGTATATTGCCCTGACATAATTTGCCCTGCCCGGCTTTGGAATAAGAGAAGCAGGACCCGGGAGTACGGGAATCGAAAATTCAGAACAAATCAGCGAGGGTTTAAATTTGTTCCCAAATAAAAAAGTTCAGAAAATTGTTGGATCAAGGATCCAGGTAGAAATGAAAGGCGACCTTAATTTGCTTGAAGGCACTCTGAAGAGTGTGGACGACTATATGAACCTTCATCTCGTGGACACGATGGAGATAGTAAAAGGGGAAAAAGTCCGCTCCCTTGGTTCTGTAGTGCTTCGGGGCAATAATATCATACTGATCACTCCTGTTGAAGACTGAAACGTCTGAAGAAGGAACCTCATTAGTGTGGAAACAGGCATGGATCTTGAAGAAGAAGCATACAATATAATAAGAAGACATAAAGACGGCGTTTTCCAGAACGTTATCTGGAAAGAGCTGGATATCGACAGCAGGAAGTGCTCCAGGATCATAAAAAAGCTTCTGGACAAAGACCTTATTATCCGTGAGGTGGGAGTCTCTAACGGAGCAAGGACATACCTCCTTAAAGCAAAAGAGGAAGTTAAAGAGAAATACGACCTTTTGCTCGCAAGAGACCTGTTTTCAGCCTGTACTGGCTGTACCGGAGACTGTGAGCCTGAGTACTGCGGAAGGCTCAGCGAATGGATTGGAAACCTTATGGTCGAAGACCCTGAGAAGTCCCAGAGTCTCGAAAATGAGGAAGAATTTGAAGAAGAGTTCTGAGCGAAGACAGATTCAAGAGTAAAGAGATCTGAAATAAATTAAGTTGAAAATCTATTGCAGACTCCAAAGACCTGAAAGGCCTGAAAAACACTCAGAAGGTCTTCAATAAAACATTCTCAGAAACTTCTTTAAACCAACAACTATTTATAAGAGAAACCCTTATTGAAGAACCCCCTTCGATAAGGGAAATAAAACCCACTTAAAAAACAGTCAAAATGCTCCGGTAGTGTAGTCCGGCC